>NZ_JAMYLA010000109.1:0-6861 GCF_040317725.1 Mesorhizobium sp. M1396
TTTTGGGATTGGTCCTACGTCTGGGAGGCGTTTCCGTATCTGTATCGGGGTGCAATCGTTACCATTCAGGCGACATTGCTCGGCTCACCGAGCGCACCGCTACGCAGGCGCTTGAGCACCCCACGATACGAAAAATAGAACTCGAGCATCCTGCCCCTCCGACATTGCGGCGCAGGGGAATCCCGCGCCCGTGAGAGACACGAAATATTATGTGGCGGAGGCAAGCTGGGTTTGGCCGGCCCTGACGGGCGTCAGGGCGGCTCCGCCACATAATCTCGCCCGACGCATAAGAATGGTTATGTGGCGTGCCACATAACCGTTCGGCGGCGATCTCTACGTTTTCCGCGGACGCGCCGGATCTCTGGGATTGGGGGACTGGCGGATCAGCGCGAAGATGAGGCCCAGTACGAGCGCGATCGCGAACTGAGCCGGATTGCGCGCTTTAGCCAGTTTGCCGCGACGCGCTGTGGTCCGATGCCTATCCCTCAAGATGTCATCGACAGCTATTTGTGCACGTTTACTACTGATACTCCGCGCATCGGCGCAGTGTCGGCTCTGGGACACGCACGGCGAGTGGCTCCGGAGCGGTTCATTAGTTCCGTTCCAAGTGTAGAGGATGATCCGATTGCTCCGCTTCTGGCCTCCTTTTCGGACTATCTGCGCAAGGTGCGGGGACTTGAGCCGAAGACCCGCGAAGGCGTTCTTCTGGGCGGCCGCCGCTTTCTGGATTGGTTCCGCCATCATCATCCCGACCAAGAGCCCCAAGCGTTGACGGCGGAGCATGTCTTCGCCGCCGTTGAGCATCGGCTGTCGCTATCGACGACCTCCGCCACCCGCACGGCGGCGACCTCTCACATCCGAACATTTCTTCGGTTTTTGTATTGGGCTGGCCACAATGACCAGGATCTCGCCCGCTTCGTCCCAGGGACGCCGCATTGGCGTTTGGCGCATTTGCCGCCGCGCCTTGCATGGGATGACGTTCGGCGCGCAATCGATGCGATCGGCGCAACAACGCCGGTCGACATCCGCGATCGAGCCGTCCTGTTGCTGCTCGCCACCACGGGCATTCGCAACGGCGAGCTTCGCGCGCTCGCCGACTACATCCTGCGCGCTCGACCGAAGGTGGATAGCCCATACCTGTTCATGTCCTTCACGCCGCCCGTGGGACCGTTCAAGTGCGCATCGCCTGTTTCGAGGATCGTGCGGAAGCGGTTGCGGCATGGCGGGGTCGAACTCGGGCGGGTCGCAGGTGCACATCTCCTGCGCCACAACCTTGCCACCCAGCTCGTCAGGCAGCGAACGCCGATCAACGAGGTCGCCGATCTTCTCGGGCACCGCAGCATCAATACAACAGCGCTGTACGTAAAGATCGCGGCCTCGCAGCTCGCCGAGGTCGCACTCCCTTTTCCGGGAGGCGTCGTATGACCGCCTTCGCCCGTTTCCTCGGCGCGCCGTGGCGAGTGGCGCGGCTGATGGCGGCGCCGCTGAACGATAAGGCGAAATCCAGCGCGTCGATGAGCGACGCCAACTCAGCCTCGCTGAGAATACGCGGAGGCGGAATCGCTCTGGATCTGGGGAAAGCTCTGCGCTCCAAGGCCTCGGTTCGGACGTCATAGACGGCGAGATACTCGTAAAACCGGCGGAGCACGCGCATGCGCTCGCATTTCGCCGGAGGTTCCTCTCAAGGGCCGGACCATGGCGACGCTGATCGGATTGTTGGCGAGCTCGGGGATGCGATCGGGCGAAGTGGTCCGGCTTGATCGTTCCGACGTCGATCTGGCCAACGGGGTTCTCCTCGTTCGGAAGACGAAGTTCCGCAGCAAGGACCGTCTCGTTCCAGTTCACACGACGACCCAAACAGCCCTTCGTCAATATGTGCATGAGCGCGATGATGCTTTTCCCACGCCCAAGGACCAGGCCTTCTTCCTCAGCTCCCGAGGCAACCGCCTCTCGGCGACCGGCCTGCAAAACGGTTTTGCTGAGGTCCGCAAGCTCGCCCATCTTGATGGCGGCAAGCCGTTAAGGCCGCACGATCTCAGGCACCGTTTCGCTGTGACCCGCCTCAGCCTCTGGCACCAACAGCGTGCAGACGTTCAGGCGCTGCTGCCTTTGCTCGCCACACATCTCGGTCACGCCAGCTACAGCGATACAGCCTACTACCTCACTGGCTCGGCGGATCTTCTCGCCATTGCGGCGGAGCGCGCCTTCCTCGATGGAGGTGCAGCATGAGCGAACATTTGCTCCTGGCGCCGCTCCTGGAGTCCTACTTTCGCCGGCGCTTGACCAAGCAGCGCAACGCGACTCCCGCGACCGTGGCCAGCTATCGCGACGCCTTGCGCATGCTGATCCTCTTTGCCGCCGCCCGGTTGCGGAAGAAGCCGGCGGCGTTGGCGCTTGAAGAGCTTGATCGAGACCTCGTTCTCGCTTTTCTCGACGAGCTCGAGGAGAAGCGGAACAATTCCGTCGCCACGCGCAACGCCCGCCTGGCCGCGATCCGATCTTTCTTCCACCACGTCGCTGCCGCCGACCCGGCGTCCTTCGGCGTCGCCCAACGCGTGCTGACGATTCCCATTAAACGGACGCACATTGAGGTGACGTACCACCTCACCAGCGCCGAAGTGGACACCCTCATCGCGGCGCCCGATCCAAAGACGCCCCGTGGTCGGCGCGACCGAACCTTTCTGCTCTTCTTGGCACGGACCGGCGCCCGGGTCTCCGAAGCCACCGGCGTCAACGCAAACGATCTTCAGTTGGAGCGGTCGCACCCGCAAGTGCTGCTGCGCGGCAAGGGGCGCAGAGACCGCGTCGTCCCTATTTCCAAGGACCTGACGCGAGCGCTGACGACCTTGTTGAGCGAGCGCGGGATCACCCATTACGAGCCGCGACCGATATTCGTCGGCGCCCGCAACGACCGCCTGACTCGTTTCGGAGCGACCCATATCGTGCGGCGTGCGGCCGCCGAGGCCGCCGAGGCCGCCGAGGCCGCCGAGGCCGCCGAGGCCGCCGAGGCCGTGGCTATCAGCCCGGCCTTGGCCGACAAGCCCATATCGCCGCACATCTTCCGGCACTCCCTCGCCATGAAGCTTCTCCAGTCCGGCGTGGACCTTTTGACGATCCAAGCCTGGCTCGGGCACGCACAGGTCGCCACGACCCACCGCTATGCCGCCGCGGATGTCGAGATGATGCGCAACGGACTCGAGAAGGCGGGCGTCGCCGGCGACCACGGCGTGCGTTTCCGACCGAACGACGCCGTTCTGCAACTGCTGAACAGCATCTAAATATTATGTGGCGGAGGCAAGCTGGGTTTGGCCGGCCCTGACGGGCGTCAGGGCGGCTCCGCCACATAATCTCGCCCGACGCATAAGTGCGAATCGCGCTTCAGGTGCTGCTGAACCAGCAAAGCCAGGCCTTGCCTGCCCTTCCTCATATCGGTGTGGCCCATCGACAGCCACACCCGCGCGCCCGACGGGATCACCGCAATGCCTTCACCACTGCCGTAGCCAGCGTGGGCGTCGCTCCAGCGAAGATGCTCGCTCGGCTGCAGCTGTACGACAATAGCTGGCCGCGGCTTCAGTGGTTGGCGAGCGTCTTCATCGATAACCACCGCCTCGGTAAGGCACGGGTAAGACGCGGGTTCGCACAGCTTGCGACGCCATGTGTAGATCAGCGCCGTCGAAACGTCATGCCGCCGCGCCACCTGCGTTACAGGCTCCGGGCGAAAACGCCTTCTCCAAAAATCTGGCGCCGTCCTCCTCGTTCCAACGGCGCCTACGTTCGGGGCCGCTGAGCAACGTTGATCTGACCCATTAACCGCTCCTAAGTGCGCTCTTAAGAGTACGCCGCTTTGCCAAGGTGAGCAGCTGCAGCGGGTATTACAACCGAATGGCGAGGCGAGGCGAATGTGTAACGGGCAGACCACGCAACCTGGAGGGCACAGCGATGCCCACTCCGGGTCAGACCTCCTGCCACTGCGGTTTCCCCGTCTGCGATCGCGAATGCGTCCGTTTCGCTCTTGACCAATTGCTGGATCGTTTCTCATTGCTCGGACCTCTCGATGCCAACTTGAGTAACAAAGCAAAAAATTTGGATCGTGTCCCAGGGAGTACATGCTATGGGGCGAGCGGCGAGGTATGGCATCCTTCGGCGCTGTTGTGCGTGTTTCGGTAATTCCCGGACACCCTTTTCGCTAAATCCCGGACAGTGATTTCGGTAATTCGCGGACAGCGTTTCCGCTAAATCCCGGACAGTTTTCGGGAGCGGATTTAACGGTCGGTTCTCGGCTGCGCCGTTCTGGCAGTTTGGCCTCTCACGATGACGTTGAGAGGGGCCATGCCGAGACGGAAGCAAGCGAGACGAACGAGTGTGAGGGATATCCAAGCGATCTTGCGCCTGACGCATGAGCAGGGTCTTTCGGTGCGTGAGGTGTCAGAACGGCTGAAGATCAGCAAGACGACGGTATCGACCTATTTGCTGCGGGCGCGGGAGGCCGGGCTGGCATGCTGGCCGCTGCCGCCCGGCCACGACGAGGCGACGCTTCAGCGGCTGCTGTTTGGCCGTGCCGGTCGTCCGCCGCAAGACCTGAGCGAACCGGACTTTGCGCTGATCGCCAGGGAGTTGAAGCGCAAGGGGGTGACGCTGACGCTGTTGTGGCAGGAGTATCGCGCCGCCCATCCGGACGGCTACGGCTACACTTGGTTCTGCGAGCACTTCGCCGCTTTCGAGCGCCGGACGAGCGCCACATTCCGCAACCGGCATGCGGCGGGCGCGGTGATGCAGACGGACTATGCCGGGCAGACGGTGCCGGTGATGGATCCGGCGACCGGCGCCATTTACCCGGCGCAGATTTTTGTCGCGGTGCTGGGTGCCTCCAATCTGACCTTCGCCTTTGCCAGCTCCAGCCAAAAGCTGCCGGACTGGATCGAGGGCCAGGTGCGAGCGCTCGCCTTCTTCGGCGGTGTCACCAGAGCGATCGTATGCGACAACCTGAAGGCCGGTGTCGTCAAGGCGCTGTGGTTCGAGCCGACGCTGAACGCGACCTTTGCAGCCATGGCCGAGCATTACGATACCACCATCCTGCCGACCCGAAGCCGGAAGCCGCGCGACAAGGGCAAGGTCGAGGGCGCGGTGCTGATCGTCGAGCGTTGGATTCTGGCACGGCTCAGGAATAGATCCTTCTTCTCGATCGCCGAGCTCAACGCGGCGATCGCCGAACTGCTCGAGGATCTGAACAACCGGCCGATGCGCCATGTCGGCCAAAGCCGCCGCGAACTGTTCGAGGAGATCGAGCGGGCCGCCTTGAAGCCGCTGCCGGCAGCACCGTTCGAATACGCCGAGTGGAAGTCGGCGAAGGTGCATCCTGACTACCATGTCGAAGTCGACAAGACCTTCTACTCGGTGCCGCACCGGCTGATCGGGCGCACCGTCGAGGTGCGGCTCACCCACCGGGTGGTCGAGATCTTCCACGATCACCAGCGTGTCGCCAGTCATGTGCGTCGCTCACAGCGTTCCGGCCATGTTACCGTCAACGAACACATGCCTAAGGCGCACCAGCGCTACGCCAACACCACGCCGGCCAGCCTGATCAGCCGGGCGGCCGGGATCGGCCCCAACGCCGCCATTCTGGTCGAGCGCATGATGCGCGACCGACCGCATCCGGAACAGGGATATCGCTCGGCCATGGGCATCCTGTCGCTGGCGCCGCGCTATGGGCCGGAGCGTCTCAATGCCGCCTGCGAGCGGGCGCTGCTGATCAACGCGATCGCCTACTCCTCCGTCACCGCCATCCTCAAAGCCGGCCTCGACCGGGCCAGCTCCCCAGAACCGGCAAAGCCGACTCCCCAGCACGCCAACATCCGCGGCTCGAACTATTACCAGTGAAGGAAAGGAAGAAAGAATGCTGACGAACCCCACCCTCGACCAGATGCAATCCCTCGGTCTGGCCGGCATGGCTGCCGCCTGGCGCGAACTGGCCGAACGGAACAACGCCAACGAGCTCAGCCGTGATGAGTGGCTCGGCCTGATGCTCGACCGCGAGGTTGCCATACGGGCCGACAAGCGCGTCCGGAACCGGCTCGCCTCAGCCAGGTTGCGCTTTCCCGAAGCCTGCATTGAGGACATCGACTTTGCCGCGCCGCGCGGGCTCGACCGGCGCAGCACCATGGCGCTCGCCCAGGGCGAATGGCTGAAGGCGCATGAGAACCTAATCGTCACCGGCCAGACCGGAACCGGCAAGTCGTGGCTGGCCTGCGCCTTCGGCCGGCAAGCGGCACGGCTCGATCATTCCGTGCTCTATGTGCGCGTGCCGCGCCTGTTCGAGGATTTGGCGCTCGCTCGTCTCGATGGCCGCTTCCCACGCCTCATTGACAAGCTCACCCGCGCGCAACTGCTCATCCTGGATGACTTCGGAACCCACTCCCTCACCGACTAACAGCGCTTCCATCTGTTCGAAATCGTCGAGGAACGCTATCGCCGCAAATCCACCCTGATCACCGCCCAGGTCCCGGTGGCCAGATGGCATGACTTGATCGCAGACCCAACCGTCGCCGACGCCATTCTCGATCGGATCGTGCACAACGCCCACCGCATCGTGCTCCATGGCGACAGCATGCGAAAGCAAAAGGCAGCGCCCCTCTTGACCGGCGCCGAAAACAGCGAAATCAATCATCCATGAACGCAACAAGGCACCCGAGGACCGTCGCCGCCAAACTGTCCCGACATTAGCGAAATCGCTGTCCGGGAATTAGCGGAACCCCTGTCCGGCTTTTACGAAATGCGCACTGTTGGATCCACCATCAGAAGGAGGCACCCGATGTCGCCGTCTTTTGACGCGAGCCGGTCCCTTACCGCTCTTGAACAGGATAA
>NZ_JAMYLA010000110.1:0-6842 GCF_040317725.1 Mesorhizobium sp. M1396
ACTGGGAAGCCCATGAAGCCTGGGAGCCTCTCTGGCAGGCTGCGAAACAAAGCGCTCAGCACCGCCTGTTCTTCAAGGGACTGATCCTGTTGGCGGCGGCCGGCGTGAAGATCCGTGAGGGAAAGCGGGTCGCCGCGGCGCGCCATGCGACAAGAGCTGCAGGGCTTTTTCGTCAGGTGGGGAGTCCGGGCGGCCTGTTTGAGAAAGCACTGGGAATGACACCTGCCGCGCTCGCTGAACATGCCCAAGCGGTTGTCGCTTACCCGGTTGTTCTGCGGGAGCCAAAGTCTGCCGAGCCTGAGCCCGCCTTTAATTTCATACTCGCACCAGTATCCGAGAGCGTTTGATCGGCAATTCAGTGGTCCAAGCTAACTTTGTCAGCAGGAAACGGGGCCTTTGAAAACCGCTCACCACCCGCATGCGTCACAAACAATAAGAGTGCAGTAATGTTTTATAGGCAACTCGCGGCCGCTTCGATGTCGATGGTCTCGAGGGTCGGGGCTGACCGGTCGCGCTCGTAGCCAATCGATTGATGGCAGAGATGCCGGCCAGGCTTCAATGACGGGGATGGCGAAAAGCTGAGTGCTCGGGCTTGCGGGCCGAGCTTGTCGGCCGCTCGATGGAAAGTGTCATTTGAGGTGGGGTGTCGGCCACGTGCAGCTGAAAGACACGCTCGTCCAGTTCCTTGTCCACTTCCGTCAGACGATGATTGAGGCGAAGGTAGTCCGTCCAGGTCGGCGTGCGGAACGTTTCTGTCCAATGCATAGGCTTCTGCAGGTTCCGCTGGAGCGTCCAGTTCCGAGCACCGACGCGGCTGTGTACATGACGCCGCTGCCGCATGAGGTCGAGGAAAGCCTCGAGATTTCTCTCGGCTATCAGATATTCGACCTTGACCACGATCGGGCCGCTCCTCGGTTTCAAATTGAGAGAGACAGCTGGGGCATCGAATTCCTCTAAGGGATCGGGCTCGGAGTCGCGGCGCTCTCGAAGCGGAAAGAGAACGCCGGCTGCAGCGACGATCAACAGGGCTCCAGCGGAACCCTCTAGCGCCCAGGTCAGCGAATGGTTTTCGGCCACCGTGCCCCACACCCAGCTGCCGAGCGCGATGCCGCCGTCTATCAAAGCATAGTAGATCGAGATGGTGCGCCCCACGACCCAGCGCGGGCTCGCCAGCTGCACGCTTACACCAACCCCGGACCAGGCGGTCACCCAGCCCGCGCCGCCCAAGGCGAGTGCAATTGCCGCCACGGCAATCGAAGATGTCAGTGCCAGGGAGAGAGAACACGCCGCACAGGCGACGCATGAAAGCCTCATCAGTCGCTCCTGCGACAAGCTCCGTCTGAACAGGCTGTTGGAGAGGCCGGCCAAGACGGCACCGGTTCCGAAGCCGGCCATGAGCGCGCCATAGGCAAGCGGGCCTCCTCCCAGCTGGTCGCGGACAACCACCGGCAGCAGCGCGAGTATGGCAATGCTCGCCAGGCCAAAGAGGGTTCCGCGCGCGATCGCTGCCTTGATTTCCGATGACATCGCCGTGAAGCGCAGCCCGTCATAGATCGCCGTCCTCATCGACTCGCGGGGAAGAGGGGACGAGCGAACCTTCCACTTGCAGCGCCAAATAGTAGCCAAGGGTACGAAATAGGTGAGCGTGGTCACCGCGAATGCCGCCATAAGGCCAAATGAGGCAACCACAATGCCGCCGAGCGCCGGACCCACAGTCCGGACGGTGTTGAAGCCAACAGAAAGCAGGGTGACGGCAGCGGGAACATCGCGTCGATCCACGATATCGCCGACCGACGCTTGCCAGGCCGGATCATTGAGAGCACCGCCGCTTGCGATCAAGAAGCTGAAGCCGAGGATCATCCATGGACTGACAAAGCCCAGCGCCACGGACGCGGTCAGCATCGCGGACGCAATCACCATAAGGCACCGACCGGCGAACATCACCCGGCGCCGGCTGAAATTGTCGGCGAGAGCTCCGGCAAAAACGGACAGGACGAAAGCGGGCAGGTTCGATGATGCCTGCACCAACGCAACCATCAGATCGGAAGTCGAGATCGTTGCCATCAGCCAGCTGATGGCAACAGTCTGCATCAACCAGCCGAGGCTTGAAACCTGCGTGGCGAGCCAGATCGAGCGAAAGGTGGGCTGCAGAAGTGGCCCAAAGGTCGTTGGTGCAGCCAAATCTTCGTTTGATCCAGCCACCCTACTCATTTTGCGATCCTTTGCTTTCCGTTATTGTCGCTTCCCATGTAATCTAGGCTGAACCGTGGCGGCTGGAAGAATAGATGGACCCATTTGTCTCCGACGGTGTGGCCACAGTTCCTCCTGACCGGTGGTCTGGCGGCCGAGACGCAGAAATGGGCCGGCTCACTCGCCTTCGACGACATGTTGGTGAGCCGGAATTCTCATGTCATTTGAGACATCATGCTCGTTCGACGCGCTGCCGAGCGATTTTTCGCGAAACGCGACCCTGTTCTTTTGTTGGAAACTCAATCATCAGCGCCGTTCGATGCTGAGTGTGGCTTTCGAAAAGTGAGGACGCTTGCAGATCTTTGACAGGATCGATTCCCTGATAGACGCAGACGATTGCCAGGCCGCGATCGAAGAGGCGCGCGCCTTGCTACTTCGATTCGAACAAAGGTCTGATGCGCTCACGCATGCGATCGACGACTTTCTGCTCGACCTGATAACGCTGGCTTTCATTGTTGAATGTTACGGACGCGGCTTTGAACTTTTGGCGCGAACGCTGG
Organism: Mesorhizobium sp. M1396; assembly: GCF_040317725.1. Taxonomy (NCBI): domain Bacteria; kingdom Pseudomonadati; phylum Pseudomonadota; class Alphaproteobacteria; order Hyphomicrobiales; family Phyllobacteriaceae; genus Mesorhizobium; species Mesorhizobium sp. M1396. Next base: position 2,751 of record NZ_JAMYLA010000110.1, read on the forward strand.
CTCGTAGAAGACTGGCAAAGGTCAGGCTTTTGTCGGAAGGGGTCGATTCCGCCAGATAGAAATGACGCCCAAAGCTTGTTGCTAACCGGCTATCGCGCCGCGTTCCGCCACAGCGACGAAGGCAATTGACGACGTTCGACCACCAAAAAATAGGCGGAAAACCGGGGCCCTTTATGAGGCAGATTGGGTGTGGATTGTTCCGCGAATCTGAAAACTGCGGGTCCATTTGTGGCGTCCGGCCGTCCGCTTCATCGCGGCAATCGCCGCCCGCCGCCTCAGATGCCGCCCATGCAGAGGTACTTCATTTCAAGATAGTCTTCGAGGCCGTGGCGGGAACCTTCCCGCCCGATGCCGGACTGTTTTATCCCACCAAAAGGCGCGGCTTCTGAGGACATGCGTCCTGTGTTGATCCCCACCATGCCATATTCCAGCGCCTCGGCCACACGCCAGACACGCTTCAGGTTCGAAGCATAGAAATAGGCGGCAAGGCCGTAGATCGTGTCGTTGGCCTCACGCACGACCTGATCGGCATCCTCGAAGCGGATAATCGGCGCCAAGGGTCCAAAGGTCTCCTCTTGCGCCACGGTCATTTCCCTTGTGACGCCGCTGAGGACCATAGGCTGGAAAAAGTTGCCATCGCTGCCGATGCGGCCGCCGCCACATCGGATCGCGCCGCCCTTGGCCAAGGCATCGGCAATGTGAAGTTCGATCTTGGCCAGTGCATGCCCGTCGATCAGCGGACCGATGGCGACACCTGGATCGAAGCCGTCGCCGACCTGAAGCTCACGGACACGCTCCACGAATTTGGCGACGAATTCGTCATGAACGCCCGACTGGACGTAAAGCCGGTTGGCGGAAACGCAGGTCTGGCCGGCATTGCGGAACTTGGCCTGGATCGCGCCGTCGACGGCAGCATCGACGTCGGCATCATCAAAGACGATGAAAGGCGCATTGCCACCCAACTCCAGACCGACTTTCTTTATCTGGTCCGAGCACTGGCGCATGAGCAATCGGCCGACCTCGGTCGAACCGGTGAAACTGATCTTGCGGACCTTGGCGTTCGAGCAGAGTTCGCGGCCGACCGCATCGCCTTCGGAGGCGTAGATGAGGTTGACGACGCCTTCGGGAAAGCCGGCAAGATGGGCCAGAGCAAACATTGCACCTGCCACCAGGGGCGTCTGTTCAGCAGGTTTGAGCACGATCGTGCAGCCGGCGGCGAGAGCCGGCGAGATCTTGCGCGCTACCATTGAAGCCGGAAAGTTCCAGGGCGTGATCGTTCCAACGACGCCGACTGGCTGTTTGATAACCAGCATGCGACGGTCTGTCGAGGGCGCCGAGATCGTCTCACCATAGATGCGGTTGGCCTCTTCGGCGTACCATTGCAGATATGCGGCCGCATGCGCCACCTCAGACTTCGCTTCGGCTAGCGGCTTGCCCATCTCCGCAGTCAGGATCGCTGCAAGATCGTCGGTGTGGTCGACGATCAGTTGGTGCCAACGCCAGAGGATGTCGCTGCGCTCGCGCGCGGTCAGTGCTGCCCATTCAGGTTGCGCCACGTAGGCTTTGTCGATTGCGGCGCGCGCCTCCTCAACACCCATGTCGGGCAATTCCGCCAGCACCTCGCCGGTCGAAGGGTTCGATACCTCGAAGGTCCTCTCACTTGCTGGCATGCCAAGAGCCGGCACCCGGTCAATGGCTCCGAACAGCTCGCGCGACTTCAGGTGGCGAAGCAGTGGCTCGTACAGGGGCAACGCGTATCTCCTCGATGCGGTTAACGCGACGTATTTGGGTTTATTCGCGCGCCTCAGCTTCGCATAGGGCCTCGGTGAAGTGCCACTAGACCCACTCGATTCCACTCTATACATGCATCGCAACCACGCAGACAAAGCGAGCCTGCCGCGCGGTCAATTACTCCAACTGATCGTTACGGCCAAACCGCTCAAGGTTGGGTTGTGTGAGCTGAAGCTGCCACAGGGCTCAGTTCGCAGCGCGAGGCTATCCCTGATCTAGGATCTAGCTTTGACGAAAAGAGCGTTCATTGCGGACCATATCGTACGATTCGATGTAGGCCATCCCAAGAAGGTATCCCAGCAAGTGCAGTTTGTGAGAGGCTGCCACAAGATGCAGTTCTTTGAGAGTGGCACTGATGAAGGCAAGTGCCTCGCCACGGTTGCTAACCGGTCCCTTCTTTTTCATAGCACGAACCCTGCCGCCACAATTGACCCCACCTTTGATTGCACGCCCTCTCATCAGTTTAGATGCTTCTGGATGCATGCTTCGACCGGCACATCCATGCCGATGTCGAGGATTGGTGCGCTATGCGTAAGCCAGCCAACAGAAATGAGGTCGACTCCCGTTGCCGCGATGGCTGGTGCCGTTGCCGGCGTTATGCGCCCCGACGCCTCGGTGGTCGCGCGGCCGTCAACCATTGCGACCGCCTGGGTGAGTTGCTTGACGGACATATTGTCCAGCAGGACGGCGTCGACCCCGGCGGCTAGCGCTATCTCGAGCTGGTCCAGTGTGTCGACCTCGACCTCGACCTTGACCATATGTCCGACGGCAGCGCGCGCGCGTTCAATGGCCGTGCGGATGTCGCCGGCAATGGCGATGTGATTGTCCTTGATGAGCACCGCATCATCGAGCCCGAAGCGGTGGTTGGCGCCGCCGCCGGCGCGAACGGCGTATTTTTCCAGTGCGCGCAGGCCCGGAGTCGTCTTTCGCGTACACACGATCCTTGCTTTTTGTCCACGCACCGCCTCGACGATCTCGGCTGTTGCCGTCGCAATGCCGCTGAGATGGCAGAGAAAATTGAGCGCTGTACGCTCGGCCGCAAGCATCCCACGCGCCGGTCCACTCACCGTAGCAATGGTCTCACCCGCCGCGACCCTGCTGCCGTCCAGGCGTCCAAAATTTATGTCGATCGACGGATCAACAAGCATGAAAGCGTAGGCTACCAGATCAAGCCCCGCGAGAACGCCGGACTGCCGTGCTCTGAATGCAAAGGTGGCCCTGCAGTCAAAGGGCACAATGGCATCGCTCGTGAGATCGCCGGCTTTTCCCAGATCCTCCAGAAGAGCGCTACGCACGATCGGCTCGATCACGATCCCGGGAAGGGGCGGGGGTGACGTCATCAGGCACTCCGTTCCGCGGGCCGCAGGCTGAGTTCGGCCGCAACTGTCATTGCTGAGGCAAGGGTCAAGCGTGAAGACCGGGCCTGCGCCCTGCGTGTGGGGAAGTCCGACCTGTAATGCGAGCCGCGGCTTTCCTGGCGCCGAAGCGCTGCAATGGCGATCATCAGCGCGATCAAGGCGGGATCGGAAGCGCCAGTGTTGCGAACCGCCATCGGCAGCAGCGTTTCCACGGTGTCGGATAGTGCTTGCCCGTCCCGCATAACACCGAGCCCATTGGAGACTGCGTGGCGAACGGAGGAGGGGTCGGGCCGCGGGGGTGCCTTTGCGACAAGCCTGGGCCACTGCCAGCCCGCAGGAGCGGCAGCTACGCTTTGCGCGACCCACAACGAGGTCGTCACGGCCTCGGTCAGCGAGTTGCTGGCAAGCCGGTTGGCGCCGTGCAGACCGGTGCCGGCAACCTCACCGCAAGCCCACAAACCCGGCACCGTGCTGCGGCCCGCGGCATCCACGGCCACGCCGCCCATGTGATAATGTGCCGCTGGGCGCACCGGGATGGGCTCGACTGCCGGATCGATTCCGGCGTCCCGGCAATGCCGGGCAACAGCTGGGAAGCGCTTGGCGAAGCTGGGGCCAAGGGACTGCCGGGCGTCAAGGTAAACACGGTGTCCGGTGGCAAGCTGCTGCCACACGGCCCGAGCCACGACATCGCGCGATGCGAGTTCGCCGCCAGGCGTGTCGCACAGAAAGCGGTGCCCACGCTCATTGATCAGCACTGCGCCTTCGCCGCGAACCGCTTCGCTCACCAACGGCATCGGCCGCTGCGAAACGTCGAGCGCGGTCGGGTGGAACTGGATGAATTCCAGATCGGCGAGTTCTGCACCGGCGCATGCGGCGAGCGCCAGGCCGTGCCCGAATGAGCCGGCCGGATTGGTCGTGTCTCTGAACAGGGCGCCGATACCGC
>NZ_JAMYLA010000111.1:0-6766 GCF_040317725.1 Mesorhizobium sp. M1396
GCCGTGTCATCGATGACAAGAAACCCGGCATCATCGCCAACCAGACCATCTGCCTCCTTCAGCAGGGCAGCTTCGAGGGGAGCACTGTCCCAAACGCCGGCAGCGACGAAATGATGAAGCTGATCGTAGCCGACCTCGCCAGCGCGCGCCGCCATCGGCTGAACGCTCTTGCGATCTCCCGGACCAATCAGCCCGGCGATATAGGCCGGACACATCCGCGCCCTCGTCTTGTGCCGTAGCGCCGCGACAAACGGCGCGAGCCAGCGATCCAGATCGGCTTGCCAATCCACGTCCATTGATCGGCCCTCCATAAGCCGACCTCCCATGAATCACGCAAACCCTCTCTTGGGAATCACAAAAACTGCCCGTCGCTAAAAACTGCCAAAGTAGTGCTAGATCGTCATCAGGATGCGTATCGGTCATAAGCGCCGTCCAGTCCCACTTCCGGGCTTCGCGGCGCATCACGTCGACCACAAACCAGCCGGAAGGCGGTCGATCACGTTCGGTGGTTCGCATGGCAGTTTCCTTCTGAACGAAAGATCCATCTCGACGGTCTCTTCACCTGTGGGTGCAATGCATAGGAAGGTCAGAATCTCGCGGGAGGCGTCGGCTATGGCGCTTCAACTTGCCGTTCTTTGAAAGATCGCATCACAAAATGGTGTGGCGGTCTGAGCAACTGCCTCCCCGTTCGAACATCGCGATGATGATCATGCGTCCGCCGCAGCACGGGCACGGAAGCGCAAGCCGTCCGGTTCGGCTGATGGGTCGTTAGTGGCGGGAGGCACGGCCGCGAGCACGGGATCTGCGGTATTGTCGCATTAGATTACCTGGCTCGCGATCGAGACGGTCTCTTCGTCTTGCGTTGCCGTCGGCTCGATCTGAGATCGGGGCCTTCGATTGTTCAAGGGCCAGGTTCGGCGCTTTGCTCGAACAGGCTGTTCACCCCCTTTCCCGATCTGGCGATGAGCAGGCGAAGACGGTCGCTGCCCTGAACAAGGTCCTTTCGCGGGATGGATATGAGCTGGCCCAGGATGGCGAAATCTCCGGTCATCCGCTCTTCAGTTTTCGCTCTGTTGTGCGCGGGGTCGGTGGCAGGCCGAAGAACCTGATCTTTGCCTCGCGGGGACCAAAGCCGGAGATCGGCTTCGCCGATGCGATCAACAACGACATCGTCATACTGTCCGGCGAAGAGAGCTGCCTTGTTTACGACCGGCCGATCGGCGCGAGCGGACTTCTGTGGTCGGAGCTCGTCGCCTGGTGGGGCGAGGTTGCGCCGGGAGCAGATGCCGCAAAACTCGGGGCGCGCCTTCAGGAATCGCTGGCCTCGGACGCGGAACGCAAGCTTTTCGCGACCTACTTCAAGTCCTATCGCTCCGCCCTCGGCGAGGAGTTGCCCGCACTCCTGCCGCAAGTCTATCTTCACTATGACCCTGCAGTGGTGAAGACCCTGCGTCATCGACTGCCTCTGCCGCGTCAGCGCATGGACTTCCTTATGTTACTTCGCAACCGTCAACGCATCGTGATCGAGGTCGATGGCAAGCACCATTTCTCGGAAAACGACCTCCCATCATTGAATGTCTATGCCGACATGGTGTCGGCTGACCGTGAACTGCGCCTTGCAGGATATGAGGTCTACCGGTTCGGCGCGAATGAACTGGTCGGTAGCGGTGCCGAGGCGAGGATCACGGATTTCTTCGAGAAGCTTTTTCGGCTGCACCGCATTCGGCAATGAGGGTGTCGGGTCTCGGGCAAAAGGATGACTTCGCGCGGTTTCACATGGTCCGCGAGCGCGTCAGCGGCAGCGATGCCGCAGCTTGGATCGGCCCTCACGCGGCCATAGGTCGGCGCGACCTCCTCGCGAGGCCAGCGCTCGACGACCGCATCGCGTTCCTGCAAGGCGCAAGGCCAGCCAGGGCGACCTCGCTTGCGGCACAACGAACGCGTACTATAACGGCCGCTCGGGGAAAGATGACATGGACCTTTTGTTCGACGACGCGCAGCTGAAGCGGGTGTGGAATCAAGAAGCCATCCCGGTCATCTTGCGACGCATCGGTAAGGGCGAGAAATTACGGGTGCGGTTGCCCTACGGAGAAGGCAATCGCAAGTGGCTGCGCAATGAACGCCGGCATCGCCCGGAATGGATCGAGGAGCTGCGTTGCTGGGACTTGCCGAAAGCCTGGCTAAATGATTTCGTCGATCGCGCGCTTGTACGCTACCGCAGCGTTTACATTATTCAGCCGTACCGCGAGCAGGAGAAATGTTCCCCTGCTTGCCTCAACGCAACTGGGCACGATTGCGAATGTTCCTGCATGGGCGAGAACCATGGTGCAGGCAATGACGGCAGCTGGTTTGAAGTATCCGAGACATTCGCAACGCGATGGGGTGGGCCTGAGCTGGCGTGTCGGCTTCTAACAGCCAAAAGTTGCGCGTCAGCAGGCGACCACGGGTAGGTCGGATTATGGGTAGTCAAGCGCGGTGAGCGGAGGCCTGAACTACACGCAGCATCCCTGTTGACAATCAACCTTGATCCATCTGCTCTGGACCATGTTCCACGATGAACCTCGCGCGCTCCAACAACTCATCGAACGTGACAATTTCTGGGCGATTGGTGTGGCGCCGGTGAAGCTCGAATGAGCGAAACTTCGGGAGATTCGTCCCACGATCAAATTGAAATTCGGCCAGCGAACCGATGACGAGACAGGATCGCGGCTCGATGTTGATAGCGCTTCACCGGTCGGGTCGCCGTCCGCGGAGCTGGGCGTCAAAAGAGATCCCAGCTGCTCGACGGCACCATGAACCGTTGCCTGCATCTGTGCAACGCCACCGGTAAGCTCGGACGAAGGCTGCCAAGTATCCGGGCGATAGCGCGAAGAAGCCAGAAGCGGCGTGTCGTGCCGCTTGATCTCCACAAAACACAGTGAACCGATAATGCCGCGGGTCTTCATTAATCCATCGACGCGTTTTCCAGCGCCATCAAGCGTGTTACCGCGCACAATCTTTTCCAGTTTCCTCTCGTTAAGCTAAGAAAGAAACTGGTACGACAGGCCGTACCCAAATATCCATGTGTTGGCCTCGAAGAAGCGTTGCCACACGTCTTCCGGTCGGCACCCGAGCCGTTGCCGTTCTGCGGAGAAGAATGCGTTGTCGTTAAGCAGTCGATCGGAGTGAGCGAGCTGCTTTCGGCGATATCCGAGTGCAACCAAATCTCTTGCCACTTCCTCGTTCTGGGCCAGTTCGAGGAAAACGTCGGAATTCTTCTCGAAGATGCGACGTGCTTGCGCCTGGTTAAGCACCAGGTCGCGCACCACATCATCCGATACGTGAACCTTTGACGCGTCGTCGAGCGGTATGGTCTCAAGGCCTGCGGGGAACCCGATCAGCGTGTTGATCTCCGGCCCGACCAGCGTGAAATGCTGCTTATCGTGCGGTCCTGTCCGACTAAGATGTTTCTGAATAGTCAGCGATGAGATCGATCGATCGTCCTCAAAGAACGTGGCCTTTAGCTCGTATCTTCCGGCCGGCGTTCGGCGGAGGACGACTTCGTCCTTTATCGTTCCAAATACGAGGCCGGCCTCTCCTTCTACGATGTGTGTAGCGATACGCAGATGCTGGCCGGGAGCCATTCCAGGAATACGTTTACTAATTATCGTCTTGTCAGTACGGCGTTCAAAAAACCACTTACGCTCATCGTAGTCATAACTCATTCCCCGGCCCGCCAGCGACGTTTCGGGAATACTATCATAAATCGTTGGATCTCGCAGTCAGGATGCAATATCTGCGCACACCCTACACGCTGACCCCTGCAGTCCGGCCTATTGAATGGTGAAGCGCGGCGGCCGGATAGAGGATGGGCATACCCCGCCGATTTTCGGGGCGCACGAAAATTCTACCTTAACGTCTGACATGTGAGTGCGTAAGAGCCGCGTAGCTTGTTTGACATGGGAGGCGATTAGCGATGCCCATTTATTTCATCCTCGAGGAGAATAACGCCGATTGGCGGATGAAGATCGGTCGCGCGACGAACCTTAGAGGTCGTCGAGGTGCCTTACAGACCGGCAACTCGCGCCCGCTAAAGGTAGTGGGGTGGATCGAAGCGGAGAATGAGGCCGAAACGGAAAGGCGGCTCCACGAGAAATATGCAGCGCATAACATTGGCCGGCATGGAGGGAGTAGCGCCAGAGAGTGGTTCTACCTTCAACCCGCCGACATTCTCGAGGATCTGAAACGCGCGGGCATCAAGGGTTTCGTCGAAAAGAATGCAGATGCCTTTGAAGTCGTCGGTCACGATCGTGACGGCTCACCTGAATATCTCGGCGTCTGGGACTGGAGCAACCTCGAGCTTGAAGAGTGCTGCCCGTTTTGTGGCTGCTTGTGCGGCATGCACTTTCAGGACGCATCGCAGATGTTTCACTGTTTAAGCTGCGATGAACTCACCGATTTCTCACAGCCCGATTTTGACAACGAGGAAGACTATATGGCTTGGAAGGAGTACGAAGAGCGCTTGAAAGTAGGGCGTGCAAGTAAGGCGCGACGTAGCAGGTTAGCTTAGACGACGGCGGCTTTTGGGACCATTTGCACAGCGAATGAACGACCGACATCAGGCGCATTTGGGCCGCAAGCGGCCATCCGTTCTCATTGAGTGGTCTTGGGCAGCCGTGGTCTTCACTCGACCCCCTGCATGATGATAAATAACCCAAGAAGGATCTAGACCGAACCGGAAGAGACAAGGTGCAGGTGCGAGGCATTGAGAGAATAGCAGGAACCGAACCAATCCACAGAAATATTTTGTTGGTATTTCTGTTGGTAGTAGATGCGACTAGCCTTCGTATAAGTCTCTGAAAGGAAAACGGGATTTTCTTCACTTGGATTCCGCCTCTGGGCACCAAATATTTCTTAATAAATTCAATTGATTATACGTTGCCGAGCTAGTTAATCCGCCTTTACTATCATTGTCTCCTATGCCTTTATACCGTTTCCATACCGTCGAGAAGTCGATTCAGCCATAGCTACGACGGTCAACAAAGTTGGCTGCATAGCGCCGCGGAGACGTCTTTCGGGCCGTCGGCGAGACGTGGATCGACCCACATGCCTTCCCTCCGTAACGTCCCGAGGCCCCAGCGATTTGCAACCGCCGCAAGCGGAAGTGCCATCCCGGAGGCACGCGGTGACCCTTCCCTAGGCATCGACCTCAGTGGCCTCTCTCAAGGGCCTGAGCTAAATGCCGTGCGCCTATGACGCCATGGGCGGCTGCAACATTCGACGTCATATTTCTCCCCGCTAGCAGGCGGGGGCTGTTGATCCGAGGCACCGCGATCCTGACGCAGCCGACATCGGATCTGAAACACATGGGGTCGGGCCGCCCCCGGTAGTCGGCGCAATGCTTCGACAGTTTGCCAATGTTCCGCGAGATCCTTGCAGCTATCGGCGTCCCAGGAAAGATCTCCTGTCGATCACAGCCGAGGCCCTGCCTGCTCCTCGTCAGGATCATGCCACGGCACAATGAGATAGTTTTAGTCGTCGCCTTCGAGTCCTTCGCCGGGTTCCAGAGGCTGCCACGCGGTCCCAGTCAGCTTGCGCCGGCGAGCCAGCACGATCCTGATCTTGTCCTTGAGGTGCTCCGGAATCGGCCCTGCGATGTCTTCGGCCGCGCCGACGGCGATGCGACCACCGACCTGAGAGGGTGTTTGGAAATTAACCTGTTGCGAGCCGGTTGAGCATGAGACGAGTGGTTGCGATGTTGATCATCGTTTAGGATGTCTGGACACCACACTCATAATCCTTGCTGAGCCGCCGATTGCGTCCGAGCCAAGCAAAGCTGCGCTCCACGATCCAGGTCAAACCGGTGATCTTGAAGGCGCGCTGACGCCGCTTGACGATGTGCAACTGCCAACCTTATTGCTCCGCCAGGGCGCGGGCGAGTTTCTTGCTCTCATGCCCGGCATCGGCGATGACGGTGGTGATCGCCGGAAAGATCGCCTTCAGTCCGGCGGTCAGCAAGACAGCGGCGCGCCGGTCCGAAATATCGGCGCCTCGACGCGATTGGCGATCGGCAGGCCGAGCGTATCGACCAGTATGTGTCGCTTTCGACCCTTACCCACCTGAAGGCGTCAATGCCGCGGGCTCCGCCGACCTCAGTCACCGATTGCCCATCCATGATCACGACGGTTGGGCATTCCGAGCCGCCGGAACGGCTAAGGCGTACCGCATGGTGGCCGAGTTTCTGAAGGCGACTGACGACCTTGTGGGCATTCTGATCGTCGGCGGCGGAATAACCGGCGTCCTCCGTGCGCTAAGGGAGGCAACTCTCGAGAAGCGCTCGGGGATCAAGCTGGTTTGCCGTGATATTGGACCCGAAACCCGAAAGGGACTGTCTGAAGGGTTGATCACTGCAGCTCTCTGTCATCCGCTCGACGCAACCTCGGCCCTTCTTGTCCAAACCATGATTGATGTCATTGGACCACAAGCACCGTTCGCCACCCTTCAGCGGTCAATCCCTTTCGAAATAGTCACGCCGGAAAATATCTGAGGCAAATGTCAGCTAGGGGTCGCCCTTCGGGCGTTCTTCGACCCCATCAGAATGTCTGCTTTCTGCTCCCGCACAAGCCAACCTCAACGTCCGACATGAGGCGCAAAGCGGCCATCGGCGATGGACGTTCGGAGGTGTGAGATCGTCCTCGCCGAGGAGCTGCATCATACCTCGACCACGGGGTCTCGTCCGCGCAATGGCTAGCCCTCTTCCAGCCCTGCGATGCGCAAGCCCTCGAGG
>NZ_JAMYLA010000112.1:0-6756 GCF_040317725.1 Mesorhizobium sp. M1396
CCCAAAGCAGCAGCCAACGCATGGCTCGCAAAAGCACCCCGAAGATCGATGACGATCTCAAAACAGACCTGAGTCGTGTACCGTGGGGCCCCACGGAGGATCTCCCTTAGGAGACAGATCAAGCCGTCCATCGGAACCCCGCGAGGCGACTACGACGAAGGGAGAGGCGGCAATGAAGCGCCGACAGATATCATCGATGTGATCGATGGCTTTCCGGGCCACCCGATGACTGGGCAGTTCGACGAGTTGGCGTAGGCGCTCGCGACTTGTGATCACTTCCTCGAAACGAACTTCCATGGCGCTCTCCCGCAACTGCTCGCCAGCATCGCAGGCCGGCCCCTCCGGTCGGCGATACGCTCCTACGGATTGGTCATCTTGCCCAACAGCCGAAGGCGGCTGACGAGCGTGGCGAGTTCGGCCTGACGGTGCGTGTTGGTCTTGGCGAATACCGCTCTGAGCTGGGTGCGCGCGGTTTCGCGGCTGATGCCGAGGGCAATTGCCGCCGCATTGATGCCATCGCCCGACGCGAGGCGAGCGGCCAGCCTGGCCCCGGCTGCCGTCAAACCAAATGCAGCGCTCAAGCGCACTGCATCCGGGCGCGCCAGAGACCTCAGATCGGTCAGCAGGAGGACAGCGCAGCCGGCCGTGAACAGATCGCTGCCGAATGCGCTCAGCGGCATCACCTCCGCCAGAAGCCAGGGCCTTTCGTCGTGCGGCCGGAGGCGCTCCGTACCGCCGGCCGCGCCGACCGCGAGAGAGCAGGCGCCGCAGCCGGTTGTCGCTGCCGGGGTCGTTGGTCGTCGGGCGACCTCTCACTAGGTAGAAATCCTCGCCAATCAGCTTCTGTGCTGAAAGATTCAGGTCCTTTGCGCGGCCTTCGGCGTCGAGCAGAAGGGCAGCGCAGCTTGCTCGCTCAAGCGACGAGAGTTCCGACGCCTGCTGGAACGCTGCGAACCGCTTGGCGAGCCTTACGATCCTGCCAAGGTGCGGGCCAACTGCCGCGAAACGGCGGGTCTCCTCGGGAACGAACCTGCCACGGCGCGCGCTACGATAAAGCGGCAGGCTCCAGCGATGTTCATCCACCATGAAGGGCGTTGACGCATACCAGTCCCGTGCTCCGGGACGGGCAGTCTCCTGGTAATAGGGCAGCGTCCTGCGTTCCTCCTTCGTGGAGATCTGATCTTCGATGAGCGTCGTATAGCCTGCCCGGCGGAATGCGGGCGCTCTTGTGATGTGCGGGTCCGGAGCGTGGCCTTCATTGCGCAGCCACAATTCGGCGAATCCGGCGTGTTCGGTAGAGATGGGTATCTTGGGCGGCGCCTCTTCATCGTCTGAGAAGAAGGTGCAGCTTTCGGCGCCTAGCGACTCCGCAAGCAATTGCAGGGCGCGGGGCCACTCGGCCGGCGCCAGGACCGCGTCGTAACAGGCTTCGATGGCCCGCTCAGTTCGTTCCACAAGCATCGACCAACTCCGTGGTCGGGTAGCCAAAATCTTAGCACGTGTGCCTCGGAGAGACAGCGTGCTGGATGCTGGCGCACACTACCAGCAAAAGCGCAACCCCGGTTCACCCGTACGGGTGATGCGAGACAAAGTCGCCGGCAGCACCCTCCCGTTCGACCAACAGGATGGGCGCGCCGAGATGATGTTCTTCGTTCCACGCGTCGCTGGGCGAGAAGAACCCGGGCGGGCACGAAGCGAGCTATTCGCTCTGGTGGTGAGCCTGACACGTCGCTGTCTGCTACGGCGGAGCAGGTTTCTTCGGTAGATCTCGAGCTGGTTCTTTGCGTCGATGTATCGTCTTCAATGAGCGAGGCGGAACAACGCCTGCAGCGGGAAGGATATGTCAACGCACTGCACGATCCCGCAGTGTTGCAGTCCATCGAATCCGGCCGGCGTGGCAGAATTGCCGTAGCCTATGTCGAGTGGGCAGGCCCGAACCACCAGAGCCTGCTGATACCATGGATTGTTCTCGATGAGCCCGAAGATGCGGCCGCCTTCGGCGAGGTCCTGATGGCTCAGCCGATCGTTAGAGGACGCGGCACCTCAATCTCGGGGGCGCTCTTGGCGGCGGGCAAGCTATTGGCCGAAGGGCCGGCAAGCGACCGCCGGGTAATCGATGTCTCTGGCGACGGACCCAACAATGCCGGTCTGCCGCTTCAACCCGTGCGCGACGCACTCATAGCTGCCGGCGTGACCGTCAACGGACTGGCGATCTCGCTGCACGCAGCCGACACGCTCGACAGCTTTGGTCCGCGCTATGTCGAGGTGTATTACGAGAGCTGCGTCATCGGCGGTTTCGACGCTTTCATCGTCAGGGTCGACAGCACAGCCGAGTTTGCAAAGACAATTCGGAAGAAGCTCGTGAATGAAATTGCTGGCCAGTCCGCCAGAGTTCAGCCTGCGGCTTATCAGATCCACTCACGACCCGTCGTCGATTGCGTCACGATCGGAGCAGCCCCTGGACGGTTGCACCGGTCGGACCTTGCATGGTCCGAGAGCGAAAGGTCCGCATTGGTGAAGGTTTTTCGATGCAGGCCGCGGCGCGGGGGCTCGGGCTGCGATCGACATCGGCCCGCGTTGGAAAACTTTCACAATAGCCGACACAGTATTGACCTTGGTCGGCGCTCTATTAGGCGCGATCGGTAGTCGCTTTCGCCTCCGAGTTACTCCACCTTTTCGACGAATTGCAGGAACTCGACAGGTGGAAACAAGTTGAGTTCCTTGGCAACGTTCATGTTTACCAGATAGGCGAACTTCTCCATGGCAACGACCGGCATGTCGCCGGGCTTGGCACCCTCCGTCAGGATTTTGGCCACCTGCTCACCGGCAAGCTTGCCAACGTCGTAGTCGCGAGCGGCCACCGACATCAGCGCCTGGGATTCGCGGACCAGATGTTCATAAGGGCTGAGCACGGGCAAGCCATTGGCCACGGCAGCACCGGTGAAGACATCGGCGTTCTTCTCAAGGAAGGTGCTTGAGCCCAGGTAGACGAACTGGACGCCGGCCGCCTTTAGTTGGGCGGTAACCTCGGCAAGCTTGGCTGGATCCGGGGTGCCGTCGGCAAGTGCTGGCAGCGGCAAGGCGTCGAACTTGAACTTCATCTTTTCCGATAACGCCTTTAGTTCCTCCATCTTTTTCACCGAATTGGGCTCGCTGCGGTCGAACAGGAGACCCAGATGATCGAAGCTCGGCATGTAGCGCTTGATGCTCTTGATGTTGACGCTTTCGGGAACCCGGTTTCGGGTACCGGTCACATTGGCGCGGCCGGTCTTTTCGTAGCTTTCGATGATACCCGCACCGATCGGATCGGCCACCACGGTGAACACCACGGGGATGTCATTGAGAAGGTCGCTGTTCTGCTGGTCTTTCAACGTGCCGACCATGCCTAGAGTAGTCTTGGTGCCCCAGGTGACCACCACGTCAGCCTTGCGGTCGCGTGCGTCCTTGACAAAGCCGGGCAGTTTGCTCTTGTCCTGTGCCGCATCGTCGACGACGAAGCTGACATCAATTTTCTTTTCTTCAAGCGAGTCCTTGAGGCCCTTGCAAACATCCTCGCAGCCCAGCCACGTTATCATCACAAGGGTCTTCTCCGCCGCCTCGGCCCGAGGCGGAAGAACGAGGCAAGAAGCCAGGACGGCGCCGGCCAACACACGGTTTGCGTATTTCATGCTTTCCTCCTTCCAATGATCGACAAGCTGTGGCTTGCCACGTAATAGATGAAATACGCGCCGACCCCGGCCAGCACCAAAATGGCGATGAAGCCCATTCCAGCGGAATAGCCAAAACTTCCAGCGACGGCGGCGATGGCGATAAGGCCCACAACGCTGCCAATTCGGTCCATGACCCTGACGGTGCCAAGGACTCTTTCCGAACCGATATGGGTCAGCCTTCCTTCCGCAAGTTCCATTACTGTGGCCGTCTTTGGCCCACTCACCAGGCCGTAGCCAAGGCCGGTGCCGATTGCGGCAACAATCATAGTCCAGCCGTTAGTAACTGCCGCCGCTGCGAGCAGGGTCACTCCGCCAAGCAACGCCCCGGCGACGGTGATGCCCACCGCCGAAATCTTGCCGGCAGGCAGTCGCCCGTACAGTGAACCCGACAGGATCACCATTAGAAAGTATATCATCATCAACCGTCCGGTATCGGCCGTGGAGGCGCCCAACGCGTTCATCTGCAGCGACAGGAGATAGGAGATAAAGACCTGATCGAGGATCGTTTGGGGCAAGATAATGCCAAACAGCAGGGTCGCGAACTGGCCGTCAGCCATCGTTTCAAGCAACTGTCGCAGATTGGTGCGACTGTCCTTTTCGGCGAGCGTCGAACCGTGGTTGGACCCTGGCAGCATGCGGAAGATCATCGCTGCCGAGATCAGGATCAATGCGGCGCAGACCAGAAATACGCTGCGCTCGCCCAGCCGGTCGGCAACTACGCCGCCTAGTGCGGTTCCGGCATAGAAGCCCCCGAACATCGCCACGTGGAAAAGCCCTAGCGCTTGGGCCCGCTGTTCCTTTGGGGCGGCATCGATCACGTAGTCCTGGCAGGAGAGCGAAGCAAAGGCATAGCCAATGCCGCTGAACACACACAAAAAGATGATTTCCAGCACATTGGTGGAAATGAAGAACCCAAAATTGGAGAGGGCCGCTGGTATCGAGGCAAAGAGGAACAGATTGCGGTGGCCGAAGCGTTTTGATAGCGGCCGCGCATAGGGCGAACCGACGACGATGGCTATGAGATAGGCGGCGAGCGGCAAACTGATGACGATGCCTGGATTGAGCCAGGTCAGCGGATTGTCGGCGTCGCGGACATAGAGCGAAAAGAACGACAGCGGAAATGAGTCAGCCGCTGCAATGAGGAAAAGCGGAAGGCGCACATCGCTTAGACTGCAAAACCTCATGATCACCGGCCGGCCGGCAGGGATAATGAAGTCCGGCGCCAGCTGCACAGCGCGGTCGCCATCGGGCAGTCTTCGGACCGCGGCCATCATTACCGCAAGCCGCTCGGCACGCAAGGAAAGGGCATGGCCCAGCCTATCGACGGCGCTGATCCCGCTCGCCATGATGCGGTGGGAGAAATCGCCGGCTGCCTGATGCTTCAGGATGTAGTCGAGGCGGGTCAACGGTCCGGTTAGCCAGTGGTTGGTCATCACAGAGACCAGTTCGACCGCCAACAGGATTGTGACCAGCGTCACCACCAAGAGGTCGAGGATCAGATCGCGGAATTCGCGCGACAGATAGCCAGCGTTCTTGATCACGACGACATTGGCGACCAGCTTGTTGTCGACGACGATCGGCACGACGGTCCCTGCCTGTAGCATCACCGACGTCGTGGTCGGCGGGCGATCGCCCATCTCCAGGATGGGTCGGTTGTTGGTGATCAGCGCGAAGTAGGAAATCTCCGGAAAGTCGCGAAGCAGGGACGTGAAGAAATCCCGTCCCCCGACCATCATGTCGAGCGGCACACCCGCCTTGAGCGTGCGGGTAATAGCATCATTGGCGATGCTGCCAATAAGCCTTGTGCGTTTGTCGAGTTCGAGGGCAAAGGATTCATCGATGCTGCGGTAGGCGACAGTACCGAGCGATATGGTGATCCCCACCACCAGGGCGGCAATGAGCGCCGTAAGCCGCCGCGACACCGTGACAGCCATGGGGCTATCGGGAACCGAGATGACGTCGGCACCTGAGGTCCCGCAGGTGGAGCTCGCACTGGGTCTGCCCCGATAAGCGCCGCGAGTTTTGAAGTTGCCAAACGGTATTTTGCGGTACCAGCGGCAAGGGTCGCGCGAAAATCGGCAAAGTCGCGGGCAGCCAAAGTGCTGTCGTCTTCGACAATGTCTTCGGCATGGCTGGCGATGTCGTCGAGGCTGCGGATGGCCGGACGCAGCCGATAGCGCAAAGCAACGTAGGCTAGGGCCGAGAACCCAGCCAGAAGCGCCAGCGCGGACAACCGAATGTGCGAACTGATAAGGTGATTATGCGTCCGCAATTCGTTCATCGGATAAATAACTGCCAGCGCAGCGGCCGGCTCGTCGTTCTCATCCGGTATGGTGGCACCGCTGACCAGCGCGGTCGCAGTCTCAAGGCTCCACTGGCTGTTTGATCCCTCTTCCATGGCGCGCGCCATTTGGCGCCCGCTAAACGGAACAGCAGCATCCGGCACAGAAAGGATGACTCCGCCGGCTGCATCAAGCAGCACGATGTTGGAAATCGCGGGGTCGGTCTGCCAAGCCCGGTTCAGCAGTTCTTGGGCATTGCGGACCGTCGCCACCGTCAAACCAAGTTCTGAGACTGACCGGAAAGGGGCCGCGGTTGCCGCTGCAATGACCGACAGTCGTTGCCGCACAAGCTGGGAATACACCGCCTCATGCTGCAGCTTGACCAGCACCGCCAGGATGGTAACCACAATTGCCAGAACAACCGTCAACGCCAGCCAAACGCGCACCAGAAAAGTCATATGTGCCCCTGCCGTTATCGCTCCCGAATGGCTGTTATGGATCCCTCGATCTTTTGTCGTTTATGTCGTCTTGCTCTCTTTCGAACGGGCACGGTCGCCGCAAGCATGCCGGCCGCCCACGAGCCAGCGATCACATTTGCAATGAAATCGATCTGACCCCTCAAGCCGGCTAAACCATTAGCATATCGTCCATTAGGATGACAGCATGAAGCGTCTGCAGTGCAGGGCAATCGGGTGAGTTAACGCGTGACAAGGGGTTTAGGAGCTGAATCTGTCGAGAGCATCTGATTCTTTGGAGGATGCTTT
>NZ_JAMYLA010000113.1:0-6058 GCF_040317725.1 Mesorhizobium sp. M1396
GGATCTCCGAAGCGCTGAAGTTGACGGTCGCCGACGTGACGCGCGACGGCCTGCTGATCCGCGAGACCAAGTTCCGGAAAACCCGCCTGGTGCCGCTGCACGACACAGCAGTAGCGGGCTTGAATGGCTATCTGGCGCATCGCCGGCCCTGTCCGCAACGATCACGCTGTCCGAACGAAGCTTGTTCACTCGACGCTCACGCTGCCGAGGAACGGACCAATTCCGCAAGTTCGGCAAATGAGAGCCGGTTGTTCTTTTGTAGAGCCGTGAGTATCCTTCGATATAGGTCATCCATAGAATCATGTCTGCTATGTTTGCAACTTCAATAGTCGCCGTAAGGGGTGCTACATTGATTGCAGTTCCCGCTGCAAAGTGAAATCCATCGAATCGATATGAATGTCAGACCGCGAGAAAGCGGCCAGCGAGCAGCGGATTTGCCGCCCGCCGGCCAGGTCCGCCCGGGAGCAGAGACGGTGTTTGACTAGATGCCGGCCATGAGCATGAGCTTCAGTTCAGTGTACTCCTCGATGCCGTGGCGGGATCCTTCGCGACCGATGCCCGACTCCTTGACGCCCCCGAAGGGAGCAAGCTCTGTTGAGAGACGCCCGCTGTTGATCGCGACCATGCCGTACTCAAGCGCCTCCGCGACGCGCCATATGCGTCCGATATCGCGTGCATAAAAGTAAGCAGCGAGGCCGAATTCGGTGTCGTTCGCCATGGCGATCACGTCCTCGTCACCGCTGAATCGGAACAGCGGGGCAAGCGGTCCAAACGTCTCTTCTCGGGCGACCTTCATCGACTGGGTGACTTCGGAAAGCACCGTCGGCTTGTAGAAGGTGCCACCTAGCTCATGACGAGTACCCCCTGTAAGTATGCGCGCACCCTTCGCCACTGCGTCGGCAATATGCTGCTCCACCTTCGCAACCGCGGCCGCGTTTATCAACGGTCCCTGACCAATGCCTTCGGCCATGCCATCTCCGACCTTGAGTTGAGCAACTTCGGTCGCAAGCTTTTCGGCGAATGCATCATAAATGGGATCTTGGATATAGATGCGGTTCGCGCAAACACAGGTCTGGCCCATGTTGCGGAATTTCGATGCCATCGCCCCAGCGACAGCCGCATCGATGTCGGCGTCATCGAAGACGATGAACGGCGCGTTGCCACCCAATTCGAGCGCGAGTTTCTTCACGGTTGTCGCGCACTGCGCCATCAGGAGCTTCCCGACCGCCGTGGAACCGGTGAAACTCAGCACGCGGACATCCGGGCTGTCGCAGAGTGCCTTTCCGATTGCGTGAGCGTTCCCCGTGACGACATTGAGGACGCCGGGGGGCAGACCCGCCTTCTGACCGAGGGCAGCAAACGCGAATGCCGTAAGCGGTGTTTCCAGCGCAGGCTTGACGATGGCCGTGCAGCCAGCCGCCAGGGCCGGGCCAACTTTGCGGGTTATCATCGCCGCCGGAAAGTTCCAGGGCGTGATTGCGGCAACAACACCCGCTGGTTGACGGATCACCACAATGCGGCCGTCCTTAATGTGACTTGGAATAGTCTCGCCATAGATCCGCTTTGCTTCTTCCGCATAGAATTCCAAAAAGGAGGCCGCGTAGAGGATCTCGGCCTTGGCTTCAGACAACGGCTTGCCCTGTTCGCTGGTTAGTATCCGAGCCAACTCGTCGGCATATTCCACCACGAGATCGTGCCATCGGCGCAAAGTCGTCGATCGCTCCTTGGCAAGGAGCCCTGCCCAAGCCGGGAACGCCCGCTTGGCCGCTGCGATGGCCTTGGCAGTCTCTGCCTCGCCGAAATCGGGAACCTTCGCAATTTCTTCGTTGGTGGAGGGATTGAGCACCGGCAATTCAGGCTCCCCCACCCATTTGCCATCCACGAGACATTGCGCTGGCCAGCGCTCTCGCATTTCGGATCTCTTGCTTGTTCTGGTGCGTTCAGCGATTTCGCCAGCAGCGCGCTTCGCCAGTTCAATGTCAGGCATACTCATGTGATTCCAAACCTTAGTCAGGGTGATAGTGACTGGGCGCTTGTGGGAAGGACTCCCCTCCGTTCACGTCGATGATCGCTCCATTGATGAAGTCGGAGTCCTCGCGCATGAGGAAAACGACCACACCTGCGATATCGGCTGGACGACCCAGCCGCCCGAATTGGGATGCGCTCAAGAGGGGAGAGATCCGCGGACGCGTCCGGTGCTCCCGTCATCTCGGTCAGGATTCGGCCCGGGCAAACGGTTTTCGCCGTGATGCTTCGGGCGCTGACGATCGACCTAGCCAGGCCGACCAGAGCGCTCCTGGATGCCACGTAGCTCGCCCCCGCAATGCGTGGCACTGTTCGGCCGGCAAGCGATCCGATAAGGACGATGCGCCCACTTCCCACCGTCACCATACCGTTCAGCAATAGCTGGCGGAGAAAGGTCCGGGTCTGATTGACCTTGATTACCTCGACCCACTCATCGAGAGCTAAACCGGAAATAGCAGTGCGACCGTTCGGGCCCTTCGGTGAATATCCGGCGTTACACACGGGGCCCGAAATTGCCCCTAGCTCCGAGTCGACACCCATTAAGAATTCACAAACGGACGCATGATCCCGAAGGTCGGCGGGGCCGGCTACCAGGCGGGGCGCCGGACGGTATCTCCTCGCGAACCGCCGGCTCAGCGGCTCGCCTGGAATCTGCGTTCTGGCTGAAAAAGGCCACGTCCCCATGGGCGACGCGCAGTTGGCGAACGCAGGCCAAACCAATTCCCGACGACCCTCCTGAGACAACGGCAACCTTCGTGAAAGGCGCCGTCGTCATACCAGTTCCGATGGTTCGCCAAGGGCACCCGTAAAAAGCGAGAGCGGCGGGTGCGCATCAGGATCGGTGATGACTTCGATGAGCACCGGCGTCTTCGAGGACAGAGCCCGGTCAAGGGCAGACCCAATGTCGCCCGGATTTTTGACTGTGATCGCTTCGCAGCCGCAGGCCTTGGCGAGAGCAGCATGGTCGACGGGAGCGAAGTGACAGGCTGTCGTATAGCCGCCGAATTTCACGGTCTCTGCGTCTTTTTGGAAGCCGAGCACGCCGTTGTTGAGGACGATGACCGTGAGGTTGATCTCGGACCGCACGAGCGTTTCAAGTTCCGCCCAGCTATGGGCGAACCCGCCGTCGCCGACGAGTACGACAACAGGGCTGTCGGGCCTTGCAAGCTTGGCGCCCATGCCGAGCGGCAAGCCCCATCCTAATCCTGCCAGGCCACGCGGGGTGATGAACCGCTGGCCGGGACGAAGTGCGCGGAGCTGGCCGACGATCCACATTGAAGAGTAGCTGGCGTCGGCCACGACAATGGTTTCCGGCGTCATACGCGATTGCAGATCGCGCATGATGCGTTCCGGCCTCAACGGCGTCTGGTTGCTTCCGCTGAAGATGCTGCGGTCCTGCTCGAATTGCTCCCAGGCTTCTGCGATGCGACGTTCAAGCGCCCCCTTCTTGGACGAGCGATTGGAGAGATCCTCCGACCGAAGCGCTGCAGTCAGGGCTTGAATTGTAGTGGCGATGTCTCCGACGAGGCGGACAGACTCGTAGTTTCTGCCGATCTCGCAAGGATCGATGTCGAGGTGTACGACCGTCGACGTAGAAGGGATCGAACGCCAACTGTCGGTTCCGTTCTGGTTGGTCCTAGTGCCGACGAGAAAGACGAGATCTGCCTCATCCATGATGGCGCGCGTGCTGTAGCCGAGGGACCGGGGGCCATTCAGAGCCCCAAGGACGCCGCAAGTAAGAGGCGCGCGCTCATCGACAGCGCCTTTGCCCATATTTGTTGTGAAGACGGGTAGATGGGCCACGGTTTGCAGCTCCGCGAGCGCCTTGCTCGCCGCCGGCGAAACCGCACCGCCTCCGGCCAGCACCATGGGCGACTCGGCGCGAGCGAGCAACTTGGCCACCGCCGCGAGCGCCTCGTCGCTCGGGCGGATGGGATCAAGGGGCCACGTGCCGTATTGCCCTGTCCGAACGCGTACGCCAGCCGGAACATTCTCGCGGAGCAGGTCGGCCGGAAGGATGAGCACGGCTGGACCAGGTCGACCACTGGTGGCCGCGATAAACGCGGAGTCGACATGGTCCTCGATCCGATCGGCCGTTATCACCCGTCGCGTCCATTTGGAACAGGCCGAGAAAAGGGCGATGTGGTCCAGGTCTTGGAATGCGTTCCGGTCGAGCTGGTGGCGCTCCACCTCCTGCACCAAGGCCACCACCGGAATGCTCGCCTTGAACGCTTCTGAGAGCGGAGGGACGAGCAACGTTGCGGCCGGTCCATTTTGGGCGCACACGACGCCTACTCTGCCAGAGATGCGAGAGTAACCATCGGCCATGGCCCCGCCCATGTTTTCCTGGCGGTAGGCGATCTGTCGGATTCCGATCTTTTCGCATGCCAGAACCACCGCCGAGGGTAGGCTCTGGGCAAAAATCATCTCGACGCCGTTGCGTTGCAGTGCTGCTGCAATCCGTTCTGCTACAGTTTCCACGGACATTACTCCGGTTTCTCCATATCGTTGATGTCTGCTGCATGTTCTTGGAGGAAGAGACGAAACAGGTCGGATATCGCGTCGACCTCAGTCTCTCCCATCGGGGTTGACAGGCACGCGGCCGCCCCATTCGGCAATATGACGCCGTGACGGGAAAAGAAGCGCGAGAGCGTCCTCAGGATGGCGTTTTGGGCTGGATTGGTTGTCGTGTCCCTGAACTCACTCGGTTTCCGCCGCATCGGATGAATTCGAAACAGGGAGCCGGCTCCGGTCACTACAAAGGGAGCGTCGCGTTGCGCAATGATCTCGGTAAGGTTGGCGCGCAGCCGGTCGCCCAGTCCATCGAGGCGAGCGAACGCTGCTTTGTCCAAAGCGCGCATTGCGGCGATGCCGGCTACAATCGACAGTGGATTGGCCGAGAACGTTCCCCCCTGTGGCAGCAGAGGGCGACCGGACTTGGCGCTGAAGACCTGCATGACCTCTTCGCGTCCGCCGATCGCGCCAATGGGCAGTCCACCGCCGATGATCTTGCCCATGGTGATCAGGTCGGGTTTCAACCCGTATCGCGCTGACGCGCCGTGGTAGCCTTGGCGCAGGTTCAGCACTTCGTCAGCGATGATGAGCACGCCGTGATGGCGGCAGAGCCGATGCAGTGCCTCCAGGAAGCCCGGGTTCGGCGCTATCAGGCCAGCCCGGCTCGGCATGGGATCGATTACGACCGCAGCGATCCGATGCGCATGGGCCGGGAGCTTCTTCTCAAGCAGCTCAGTGTCATTGAAGCGCAGCACAAGCGTCTCTTGGAGAACGCTTTCGGGCATACCTTTGTACAACGGTACCGAGGCCGGATCGTCGGCAGGTCCCCAGTTCTCCGCGCTTGCGGACTGGCTGACTTCAACCCAGTCATAGGCGCCGTGGTAGGCTCCCTCGAACTTGGCGATCCCTGCCTTGCCGGTGAAAGCTCGTGCCGCCTTGATAGCGAACATTACGGCTTCAGTGCCGGTGTTTACAAATCGAACGCGATCAACATTCGGAATCCGCTCGCAAAGGATACTCGCCAACTCGATTTCCATCTGCGTCGGATTGGCAAAGCAACTGCCGCTCGCCAGCTGCCGATAGACCGCCTCGACGACAGGTTTGAACGCATGTCCGTGGATGAGAGTCGTGAAATTCCCGTTAAAATCAAAATAACGGTTTCCGTCGACATCTAAGAGATAAGCGCCCTCGCCTCGCTCCATGTACTTCGGAAATGGATCGCGTTCGATCGTTACCCGGCTGGTACCGTCGGGAAATACCGACAACGCGCGTGCGTACGCTTCCTCCGACCGAGTCGAGGCAGGTGTTTCGTGCCGAACTTCTGCATTTAGTTGCGTGGTCATTCATTACCCCCTCGAGCCTCTTGCCTTATCTGCAAGGCCGCCGATGCGGGGCGCTGACGCGACCGCACTTTCCACCGTTGCTCGATCATTCCCACGGCGATTGTTTCCAAGTTTCATGAATGGCATCCACGAGGGCGGCGGCCAAATCTTCGACATCAGTGTTGCTCATCGGTGTC
>NZ_JAMYLA010000114.1:0-5579 GCF_040317725.1 Mesorhizobium sp. M1396
CGGTGCTCCATGAGTCGGGAGAAAGCCGCCGCATCGGCCGGATCTCCTGCTGCGGCGATGGCATGATGCGAACGCTGCTTTACGAAGCCGCGCAGACGCTGCTGACGCGCGTGACGAAGTGGTCGTGGCTGACGGCGTGGGCGATGAATGTCGCCAGGCGGCGCGGCCGACAGAAGGCCATTGTCGCCTTGGCCCGTCGGCTGGCGGTGATCATGCATCGCAGTGGCGCGACGGCACAGAGTGGCGGAGAGCCACGAGGCGGGCGAGACGGTTTGTGCTGTGGCACGCCGGTATGGACTTTCCCGCAGCAATTGTTCACCTGGCGTCGGGCTGCTCGCCGGCCGATGCGGACATACGGTCTTACCAACCAGCATATGGCGAACGCAGCCGTTCCCAACCTTTGTGATGCCGCCGCGTCTGACGGACCCGCCAGTCGATCATTCGCTGGAACCGTGGCCGAAATATCCCACGAGCTGGGACGTGGGCTCTCAAACCGCTGCAGGTCACCAACCTCGGTGAACGTCACAGCGACGATCAGGTCTGCGGCCCTCAGATCTGGAGCGCCCGCACGGTCGGCGCCAGCGAGCAGGTCGGATAGAATGCCTCGATGACACAAGTTCGTCGCCGCATCGGCTGATCTTTCCCTGGATGTCGGTTTCGCCGGACTGGTAGCGTGCCGGCGTCAGTCCCAGATGCGCCCCCACCGCCTGAAGAGCCGAACCGCTCAGGCCGGTCGATCGTGGCGCGGAACGCGAGCGCGGTGATCGGCCCGACGCCCGGCGCGCTCTTCAGCCGCCGGCAGACTTCTTCATTGCGGACGATGTCGAGAACCTGCTTCGTCAGGCGGGCGAACTCTCTCAACATGACACCGAGGATTGCAAGCAGCGGCTCGACCATCGCCATCACCTCGGCGTCAGCGCCCGTCAACTCACGCACGCCGGCAAACGCGCTGCGCGACGGCAGGCCCAGCTTGAAGCCGGCCTCGCGCAGGATCGCCCGCACTACGTTCTCGATCGAACGCATCTCGTTCAGCACCGTGCGGCGGGCAACCAGCAGCGAACGCCACAGCCGGCACTGCCTGCTTCTTGACATGCACCTGCCGATACCAGCCAGTGCGCATGATCTGCGCCAGCGCGCGGGCGTCATTGCGGTCGGTCTTGTTGGGCATCGTCTTCATCGCTGCGTTGGCCTGCCGCGTCTCGATGCAGGTCGCCGGCAAGCCTTCAGCGTGCAGTCCATCGTGAAGCCAGGCCGTCAGCGAGCACGCTTCCAGGCCGATCCGCTCAAGCGGCAAGCCGGCCCCCTTCAGCGCTTCACACAACGCCTGCGGATCGCTCAACGCTCTCGCCTCCTTCACAATCCGGCCAGTCTCGTCGACAATGCAAATAGAGGTCTCTTCCAAAGACACGTCCAGTCCGGCAAAGTACTTCATGGCTGCTCCTTCCAAATGTTTGTGGCGACTCACATCGACCACGTTTTCACATTTCGACAGGAGCAGCCGCCATCATCTGGCTCGGTCGAGACCCCAATCACCCATCTGACCCAAAACTCGAGATTGGGCGGTGGAGGCGGTTGAGTGGCCCCGTCTGTTGTGATTCGCTTGAGCTGTCTAGACTTGAGCAGGATCACAACATGGGTTGGGCGGAGACCACCCGGCAGCAGTATTGCCGCGCGGGGCAGCGAGATGCAAATGCAATGACGGACCGGAATGGGCGTTGATCGAGCCGTTCATGCCTGGAGTGAAGGCGTCGGGACGACCACGCACGACCGAACTGCGGGCGCGTCGTAGCCACGCAAACCGGCAACGTCCGTGGTCTTTGCCGATTGACTGTCGATAATGCCGGCGCTCGGGCTCGACTCGCGACCAAGCGCCAGGCGTGCCGCAGCCACCAGGTGGAAGTTGATGGTCTTCTGTCAAACGGCTTCCAAAACTGGGTCTGACGCACTCTCGATGATATTTTCTTTCAGGCAGCACCGATCAAACGTGCTTGGAGAAGGTCAAGCTTTCCGCGGCCGTACATCTGCCGTTTTACAAGCTTGAGCTTGGTGATCTGTCCTTCCGTCTGCCCGTTGGACCATGGCTCGGTGATCGCGGCGCGGACGGCAGCACGGTCGCGAATGATGCCATTGGCGAAAGACGCAATGAGGCTTTTGCTGGCGTCGGCGATCCACGGCTCGAGCTCATCGGCGACTTTCTTGCGGATCATGGAATGGAAACCAGCGATCAGATTGCGTGCTTCCACCAGCATGGGCACACCCGCCTCGATGACGGCGATCATCACCGTGTCGGTTTTGTTCAGATGATCGCGCGCCGTCGTCATTAACCGTGCGATCGTTCTGGCTGATGGCACCTTGTGGAGTTGCTGATCGGATGCCTGTTCGGCGCGTCGTCGTCGCCTTGCCCATTCGCTGACGACACCCAGACGTCCCCGAAAGCCCTTTGTCTTCAGCCGTCGCCAAAGCTCGCTTGTATTGTGGCAACCAGATTTCCATTGCCCGTCCAGGAAGGGCAGCCAGGCTTCGAGTGAACTCTGGCGGGCGCGGAAAATATCGGTCCGCTGGCCACGGACCACCTTGACGGACCAGCTTACGGCTGTGGCCGGTGCGACGCACGATCTCCTTGATGGGGATGTCTTCGCTGGCAAGTTTCATGATTGCCGCATTTGTCTCCTCGCGCCGCAGATAGCCTTCGTATTGCCGCTTCTCCGCGTAGGTGAGCAGATCGGGATTGACCGTCGTAGCGCCGATCGCAGTTCGGATTGTCCGCATCGACTTGCGGACGGCGTCGAGGAAAGCCGCACTCGCATTCTCCATGAGATGCCAGCGGTCGGCGACCTGAACCGCTTCGGGCAACGCCTTCGCGGTCGCTTCACCGTAACCGCCGCCGCGGTCGCGCGAGACGGTTTCGATCTGAGGATGGTCGGCGAGCCAGGCCTCGACGGTGGCAACCTCACGATCAGGCAACAGCGTCACGATCCGCCGCCGCTCCAGATCACAGACGATCGTGCCGTAACGATGGCCGCGACGGAAGGCCCAATCATCAATGCCGACAACTTTGAGAGGATCTGTTTGCAAACAGGCCCGTCGCCGCACCACCCGCAGCAGCGTGTCATTACTGACCGGGACCATCAGCCGCTTCGCAAAACTGGCCGCCGGCCGGCCGCCGAGCGCCAGCCCAAGATGATGAACGATACACTCCAATCGCGAGGTCCGGCGGGATCGCTCGGCGACAACGCAGTCGTCAAAGCGTTCAGCGAAGATTCGTCGACGGCACAATGGCGCATCGCAGATAAAGCGGCGGGCAACGAGGTGAAGCTCTACCTTCATCCCGGTACAGGGAAGATCCGAAACTCGTCGAAGATAGCGGCTATGGATCCGGTGCGACACTCTGCGGCAAAGAGGGCAAGGTCGCGCTGGCGCCCCTGAGCGGGCGGTAACGGCAATCACTCCTTCGCTCTCGGCGATGGCCTCGACGGCTAATCCCACCGGGATCAACGACGACAAACGCAAATTTCTCACCATGGTGCTGATTCCCCTCAGAAAACAGCACAACGCCAGCAGCGAAAATCATCAAATGTGAGTCAGAGCCAATTTTGCACGCCGATTCACAATCCGCGGGTCGGATCGGTAAGCTGCAATGCGCATGTTTGGCCTCCAAGGTGAGATGCTAGCGACCTCACTTTGCCAGAGCGCAGGTCGCTATCCACCTCCTCATAGGATCTCGCGAGAGGCGGTGGCAGGGTTGGCTTAGATAACCGAATCCTACCCCAAATCAATCGCTTAAGCTACATCCGCTAGCCTTTCAGACGCAACGTCGTGCATAAAACGGACTAGCATTGTTACAGCCTCATGAACACTGCCGGTCGCTGTGGATCGGGCCTGCTGCTTCGCGCTACTGCTATCGATTGGCGGTAATCACGGACGCGACTGTAACGCGCGAACCCTCTCAGATTTGGTAGCTGCCCAAGCAACGTGGCCAGTGGTTCAATTCCATGAACCACGAGCCCGCAAAATCTGTACTACGTTGGCCATACTGCAGGCTCATGCGAAAACCCTATGATCCATAGGAGATCTGGAGCCTGCTATGCCTAGCCGCTGGAAACGAAGACCCGACGGATCGAACTGGGGCGATTTTGGTGACGATGACGAACTAGGCCGGCTGAATTTTCTTACGCCAGACGCCCGTAAGCGCGCCGCCGGCTATGTTGAGGAAGGACTGACATTCTGTCTTAGCCTTCCACTGAGTTTGCCGGGAGGCAGTGTTCTCCACCGCCTGAGACATCCGCCCCGATTGTTCGCCGTATCGCGAGATCAAGAAGGTAGCCTCCATTACAACTATCCGCTGGCCAAGGAAAAGGTCGGGGCGACTGACATCCTCAGTGACGACTATGTTACATTGGCGACACAGTATTCGACGCATTGGGATACTTTTGCTCATGTGGGGCAGAGTTTTGACGCCGACGCGGATGGGCTGGCTGAACCGGTGTACTACAACGGTTGGCGCGGTGGCATTGATGTGATTGCGCCAGATCCTGCAACGGGCAGCGCGCGGACATCTCGTCTAGGTGTCGACACAATGGCGCGAGCTGGTCTGCAGGGGCGCGGTTTAATGATCGATCTATGTCACCATCTCGGGCGCGGCCGACGCGTCGTTGGTTACGACGATATCATGCACATAATCGAGGCGGATGGTATTGAGGTCGAGTCGGGAGATCTAGTTTGTTTTTACTCAGGTTTTGGTGATATTGTTGTTTCATCTGCTGGCAAGCTCGCCCGCTCCGATATCCATCCCGCACGCTGCGCCGAACTGGATGGACGCGATCAACGCCTGCTCAAGTGGATTGATGGGACCGGGCTTTCGGCGCTCATCTCGGACAATTTTGCGATAGAAGCATTTCCTGCACGCGCACCCGGTGATGAGAGATGCGCCTCATTACCACTTCACGAATTCTGCCTTTTCAAAGTTGGGATCGCGCTAGGGGAGCTCTGGTATCTGTCAGAGCTCGCCAAGTGGATGCGGCAACGACAACGACGATATTTCTTGCTGACTGCGGCACCGCTCTGCCTCCCTGGCGCTGTAGGCTCGCCGGTTACGCCGTTGGCGACTGTTTGACCATAATGCTGAAACTACAAAAAGCTAGGCTGGCTGTTTTCTCCAGCCTAGACTATAGTCTAGCTAGTTTCCGATCACCATCGTCCTTTGCCTCGTGTGCACTCAACTTCCGATTACGAGGGGTCAGCCTGGCCCCTACACTGCGCGTCCGAAGGTTGCTCGGGCGGTCCGAGCCGATCCTCATCACAGGAGGACGAGCCGTGGCAGATTATAGGGAAGCATTTGATGTCGCGAAGCTGAGGAACGCCATCGCGATTGCGGACGCTGGCCGGGAGGGAGAGGTTCGCTTCTTCGGCGAGGTCGACGCATCGGATACAAGCATGAGTTGTCCAGCGGATCGCCACCAAGTTCGACCGGGTGTATTTCTGACGCCGGCCCGACCGGCTATGGTCTCTATCGGCTGATCCGTTCGCTCGGCCATGAATGCATGGTGGTCGCCCCGTCGCTGATCCCAAGGAAACCTGGT
>NZ_JAMYLA010000115.1:0-5305 GCF_040317725.1 Mesorhizobium sp. M1396
GGCATTTCGATTCACTCAAAACTTTCCCCGGACAGCCCTGCGTTCAACGGGGAGAAGATGGCGGCAGCCAGATGAGGGGCGGCGCCAACATTGGCCTTCCGTTCTCCCACGGCGGAGAAGGCAAGGCTCGGCAATCCGCTCACCGCTCGCCCTTCACCAAAGTCCAGATCCAGCCGACGAAGGTCAGCACCAGGAACGGATAGCCGGCGGTGAGCCGCATCCACAGCGCGCAGGGCTGCGCAAGCGTCGGGGAGTCGAGAGGTCGCCGCACGCCCAGGCGATCTGGCCCAAGCCATACCGCGCCGCTCGAGTGTTGGGAAATGGCCGGCGCGAATGCCGGTGAGGCAGTTGCCTGAGCCCGCGCCGGCCACTGGCGAACTGATTAAGGTCCGCCGCCCGAGTTTTCTACCGCTCCGAATCCGCGCGATCAACCAACTCAGGGTTGGTTTGGACTGTATGAACCCGCCCCGTTGCGTGATTGAAACAGGCGCCGTCCGGCGGCAGCGCCTGTCAATCGCGCGAGGGCGCGTCCGGGCCGGCTCACCGCGCGGGCTGGAGAATGGTCCAGATCCAGCCGGCGAAGGTCATCACCAGGAACGGATAGCCGGCGGCGGGCAGCGGCGCCGAGGTCGGCAGCAGGGGGGCGCCCCAGATGATCATGCAAGCCGAGGCGACAAACAGCACGGCGGCAACCAGCGCGGTCAGCCGCATCCACACGGCGAAGGTTTTCGGTGCGCTGACCATGACCAGTGCCGCCGCCCAAAGCGAGATGCCGCCGACATAGGAGGGAACGCTGGCCTCCAGCCCCGCCGCATTGCCGGCCAGCAGCAGGCTCTCGCCGGCAAGGAAGGTCAGGAACCCGGCGGCTACGCAGTCATTGCCCAGACGCTGGTACTTCATCGTCAGCAGCGCGGTCGCCACCACCAGTGCCGCGCCGTCGATCGTCCACAGCGTTTCGCGCAGTTCAGCGCTGGCGACGAAGGTGCCGGCGAGGCCAAAAGCGCCGCCGATGGCGAGGCCGATCGCGGCGACGATGTCCGAAGTGGAACGCATGTGATGCCTCCCCAAGCCGTGCTGAGGATACTCCCAGGCGGGACGTTCTCAAAGGCCCGGAGGGAAGCGCGAAGCGGAAAACGGCGGAGTGTCGGGAAGCCCTCGGGCGATCCGGCCTTGTCACGCCCTCGCCAGCGACCGGAGAGTGGCCGACGCGAATGCCGGTGAGGCAGTTGCCCGAGCCCGCGTCGGCCACTGGCGAACCGAGGTCCGCCGCCCGATTTTTCTAGCGCCGCATTGTGGCATGATCAACTGAGCCAAGGCCTTCGGTACGGATTCGTACCAACCTTCGGCGTCACTTTTCTTGCGGGATCTGGGCGTCATCCGCCCGTCTGGCGCACCGGTCACGGACGCCCAGCATCATCTGAACGGCTGTGTCAAATACGTCAGGGTGGGGTGTTCTTAAAGGGTGGCCGGTGACCAGATCTTTTTGAAGACGGTGAAGGACATCACCGTGGATGCCCGTTCATTTCATAATGTGCATGGAACGGGCAAATGAACTAACAGAGCCGCTACGGGTTCATTTCACCAGTTCGCCACGGAATCGTTTCTAGAAATTGCGGTCTGGCGGATTTCATCCCGGCTGGTGGAGCAGGGGCGCTGCCGGCTACGGGCATCGTGTCTACAGTTTCCATCCGCAAGAAGCCGTCATTGGACACGTAAATGCAAAAAGACTTTGAACCCGCCAGGTTATGGAATGCTAGTCCTCGGAAGATCCGTTTAAAGGCGTGGCAAACGAGCCGGACGGCGGGATACCAAGATTCTTGATAACCCGGACGGAGACTAATTCCACCGCGCACCTTCAGCGCCGCGCCGCGTGCGGACGCCTGGCCGGCTTCTCAATCCCCCATCTTCAGCGCCTGAATAAACGCCTCCTGCGGAATATCCACCTTCCCAAACTGCCGCATCCGCTTCTTGCCCTCTTTCTGCTTGTCCAGCAGCTTGCGTTTGCGCGAGACGTCGCCGCCGTAGCATTTGGCCGTGACATCCTTGCGCAGCGCCGAGATGGTTTCGCGGGCGATGACCTTGCCGCCGATCGCGGCCTGGATCGGGATCTTGAACAGGTGGTTCGGGATCAGCTCCTTCAGCTTTTCGCACATCTGCCGGCCGCGCTTTTCCGCCGCCGTGCGGTGCACCAGCATGGAAAGAGCGTCCACCGGCTCCTCATTGACCAGGATCGACATCTTCACCAGGTCGCCTTCCTTGTAGTCGGTGAGGTGGTAGTCGAAGGAGGCGTAGCCCTTGGAGATCGACTTCAGCCGGTCGTAGAAATCGAAGACGACTTCGTTGAGCGGCAGGTCGTAGATCAGCATGGCGCGCTTGCCGACATAGGACAGGTCGGCCTGAATGCCGCGCCGGTCCTGGCAGAGCTTCAATATGCCGCCGAGATAGTCGTCGGGCGTCAGGATGGTGGCGCGGATCCACGGCTCCTCGATCGCCGAGATTTTCACCACGTCGGGCATGTCGGCCGGGTTGTGCAGTTCCTTCATCGAACCGTCGGTCAGAGCCAGCCGATAGACGACGCTGGGTGCCGTGGCGATCAGGTCGAGGTTGAACTCGCGCTCCAGCCGCTCCTGGATGATTTCGAGATGTAATAGGCCAAGGAAGCCGCAGCGATAGCCGAAGCCGAGCGCCGCACTGGTTTCCATTTCAAAGGAGAAGGATGCGTCGTTGAGGCGCAGCTTGCCGACGGCGGCGCGCAGATCCTCGAAATCGGCGGCGTCGACCGGGAACAGGCCGCAGAACACCACCGGCTGCGCCGGCTTGAAGCCGGGCAGCGCCTTGGCGGTCGAACGTTTGTCCTCGGTGATGGTGTCGCCGACGCGGGTGTCGGCCACTTCCTTGATCGAGCCGGTGAAGAAGCCGAACTCGCCGGGGCCGAGCTCGTCGACATTGATGCGGGCCGGCGTGAACACGCCCGTGCGTTCGACCAGGTGCTTGGCGCCGGTACCCATCATGCGGATGGTCTGGCCCTTCTTCAGCACGCCGTCGATGACGCGCACCAGCACGATGACGCCGAGATAGGCGTCGTACCAGCTATCGACCAGCATCGCCTTCAGCGGCGCCGAAGCATCACCCTCGCCCGGCGGCGGCAATTGATGGACGATTGCCTCCAGCACATCGGGAATGCCAAGCCCGGTCTTGGCCGAGATCAGCACGGCGTTGGAGGCGTCGATGCCGATCACCTCCTCGACCTGCTCGCGGATGCGCTCGGGCTCGGCGGCCGGCAGGTCGACCTTGTTCAGCACCACGACGATCTCGTGATTGTTGTCGATCGCCTGGTAGACATTGGCCAGCGTCTGCGCCTCGACGCCCTGGCTGGCGTCGACGACCAGCAGCGAGCCCTCGCAGGCGGCGAGCGAGCGCGACACTTCATAGGCGAAGTCGACATGGCCGGGCGTGTCGATCAGATTGAGGATATAGTCTTCGCCATTGTTCGCGTGGTACTTCAGCCGCACCGTCTGCGCCTTGATGGTAATGCCGCGCTCGCGCTCGATGTCCATCGAGTCCAGCACCTGCTCCTTCATGTCGCGCAGCTCCAGCCCGCCGGTCAGCTGGATCAGCCGGTCGGCAAGCGTGGATTTGCCATGGTCGATATGGGCGACGATGGAGAAATTGCGGATGTGGTCGAGGGGCGTGCTCATGGCGCGCGTTTAGCAGGGGCGGGTTGTATCGGCAAGCGGCCCGGCCACTGCCGGGGCAAGCGGCACGGCCCCGTTGCGGAGCAAGCGGTACCGCCGCTTGTCGCTTATTACGCGCTTTTCGCGAAAATAGATAAATTAACCAAGTCCGTTAGAGCATAATTGGGGACTGTCATGTTAGCCGGTAGCGATATTCTGACATAAGGATCAAGGCATGCGGGGGCTGGCAGGCAGGTTTATCGAGTCTCGGAGCGGCGCGTTCGCACCGATACTCGTTCTCATCATGGTTCCGCTGATCACCGCGGTCGGCTTTTCGGTCGACTATACCTCGGCGGTCCAGACCAGGTCGACCGAGCAGGCGGCACTCGATGCCGCGATCCTGTCGATCACCACGATGGATACCGCCTCGACGAAGGCGCAGCGCCAGGTGGCGATGCAGGCCTCCTACTTGGCCAATGGCGGACAGGGCACCGCGACGCTGAACACCTTCGATGTCAGCGCCAACGGCACCGCCACCGCGCAGGCCGCGGCGAGCTACGCCATGCCGACCGTGTTCATGCAGATCGCCCGGATCACCACGGTGCCGGTTGGCGTCTCATCGGCAGTGAGCAAGACGCCCGCACTGGTGGAGGCGACCTTCAAGGTCACCGGGGTGTCGGGTTATTGGAACAAGACAATGACGCTCAACGGCACAATGTTCGGTGCGGCGAAGGACAAGCCGCTGATGACGATCGACTATACATACGGAAAAACCGGAGATCCGAAAGGCTACGGCACCACCATCGTTAGCGTTCTCACCACCGATTCAGCCGGCAAGACGGTCACTACGGTGGCCCAGAAGCAGGTCTGCAAGCTCGTCGACTCCAACACGCCCGCTGGTGCGGTGATCCAGACCGACGTGTTCAAGACGAAATATTACTGTGTCGATACGATGTATCCCGCCGGTGGCGCCGGCGCGCAGATCAATGTCAGCCAGATGGGCGGCCTCAATCTGCAGATGCACGTGCCATCGGGCAACCCGCAAGACCTCTATTCGAACGATCCGGCCACGTCCAACCGGCTCTACAAAGGCGCCGGGTACAGCACCGCTGCACAAAAGGCCCTGGACCCTTCCAAATACCTCCCCATCGAGGTTGCCAGCAAAACGATCGTCGACATCTTCGACGTGGTGCCCTGCAGCGAGACCAGCGACCAGGCCTGGGAAGACGGCGGCAACTCGGTTCCGGCGCCTGTCGGCAACGCCGACTTCTTCTACAACGTGACCGGCAGGTGCGACTTCAACAAGCGGCCCAACAACACGCGGCTGACGCAGTAGACGTTGCCGATCTCCCCACTTGTGGGGGAGATGGCCGGCAGGCCAGAGGGGGGCGCTGTCCCGCCGGCTTTGGTGTGGTAGGCGATATCCGCTCTTTTTTCGCAGTTATCTGGCGATCATTCTACCGTTGCGCAACGACGGCCGTCGAACCATGCTTCCGTTGGTGCTCTACGGCGCCCCCCCTCTGTCCTGCCGGACATCTCCCCCACGAGGGGCAGGGCTGTCCGGGGAAAGTTTTGAGTGAATCGAAATGCCGCATGTGCATGCCCCGTAAAACGGGGTTTGTCCGTCTTCT
>NZ_JAMYLA010000116.1:0-5193 GCF_040317725.1 Mesorhizobium sp. M1396
TGAACCGATCCGCCCGGCGGCCGTCTGCGTCTATCACCCCTTCGTCTCCACCGCCGTCGATGCCGTGCGCGGCACCGGCATCCATGTCGCCGCCGTCTCCACCGCCTTTCCGCATGGCCTCGCACCGCTGTCGACCCGCCTGCAGGAGATTGAGGCATCGGTCCGCGACGGCGCCGACGAGATCGACGTCGTCATTCCGCGCGGGCTGGTGTTCGGGGCCAAGTGGCGGGAGCTCTACAATGAGATCGTCTCGATGCGCGCCGCCTGCGGTGACGCGCATCTGAAGGTCATCCTCGGCACCGGCGACCTCGCCACGCTGCGCAATGTCATGCTGGCTTCGATGGTGGCGATGATGGCGGGTGCCGATTTCATCAAGACCTCGACCGGTAAGGAGAGCGTCAACGCGACGCTGCCCGTCGGCCTCGCCATGGTGCGCGCCATCAGGGCCTATTTCGAGGAAACCGGCTACCTCATCGGCTTCAAGCCGGCCGGCGGCATTTCCACTGCCAAGGCCTCGCTCGACTGGCTGGTGCTGATGAAGGAAGAACTCGGACGGCCGTGGCTGGAGCCCGAGCTGTTCCGCTTCGGCGCATCGAGCCTGCTGACCGACATCGAGCGCCAGCTCGAGCACCATCTGACCGGTCACTATTCGGCCAATCATCGCCACGCAATGGCATAGGGATCGGGCTAAAGCTTTGAACGTGGAGTTCTTTCGCGCGAAAGAACGCCTTCCAAGACAATTATCTGGAGCGATCCATGAACATTCTCGACCGCTATCACGCCATGGATTACGGCCCGGCGCCGGAAGCTCGCAACGAGGCCGATGCCTGGCTTGCCGCGCGCGATTTCGGCAAGGCGCTGTTCATCGGCGGCGAATGGAAAGCCGCTTCCGGTGGCAAGACTTTCGACACCAGCGAACCGTCTTCCGGCAAGCTGCTGGCCAAGGTCTCGGACGCCACTGCCGCCGACATCGACGCGGCGGTTGCGGCGACCGCCAAGGCGCTGCCGAAATGGAGCGCCAGTTCAGGCTATGCCAGGGCGAAAGTGCTTTATGCCATCGGCCGTGCCATGCAGCGCCATCAGCGCCTGTTCGCGGTGCTTGAGACAATCGACAATGGCAAACCGATCCGCGAGAGCCGCGATATCGACGTGCCGCTGGCGATCCGTCATTTCATCCACCATGCCGGCTGGGCACAGGCGCTGGACAGGGATTTTCCCGGCCACAAGGGTGTCGGCGTCGTCGGCCAGATCATCCCGTGGAATTTTCCGCTGCTGATGCTGGCCTGGAAGATCGCGCCCGCACTCGCCGCTGGCTGCACGGTGGTGCTGAAGCCGGCCGAGTTTACGCCGCTGACATCAATCCTGTTCGCCGAAATCTGCGAACGCGCCGGCGTACCGAAAGGCGTCGTCAACATCGTCCAGGGCGGGCCTGAGGCCGGCGCGTCCATCGTCAACCACCCCGGCATTCAGAAGATCGCCTTCACTGGCTCTTCCGAGGTCGGCAAGGTCATCAGGAAAGCCACGGCGGGGTCCGGGAAAAAACTGTCGCTGGAGCTCGGCGGCAAGTCGGCCTTCATCGTCTTCGAGGACGCCGATCTCGACAGCGCGGTCGAAGGCTTGGTCGACGGCATCTGGTTCAACCAGGGCCAGGTCTGCTGCGCCGGATCGCGGCTCTTGGTGCAGGAAGGCATTGCCGATGCCTTGATCGCCAAGGTCAAGGCGCGGATGAACCGGCTGCGCGTCGGCAGCCCGCTCGACAAGAACACCGATATCGGTCCGCTGGTCGACTTGACACAGCTCGACCGGGTCAAGGGTCTGGTCGCCGAGGGCGCCAGACAGGGCGCCGTCTGCTGGCAGCCGGATGCGGCGCTGCCGTCCACCGGCCATTATCATCTGCCGACGCTCGCCACCGGTGTTTCGCCGGCTAACATCCTGGCGCAGGAGGAGGTGTTCGGCCCGGTGCTGGCGACCATGACCTTCCGCAACACCGAGGAAGCGATCGAGCTTGCCAACAACACGCGCTATGGGCTGGCGGCTTCGGTGTGGAGCGAAAACGTCAACCTCGCTTTGCATGTCGCGCCGCAGCTGAAGGCAGGCGTCGTCTGGGTCAACGGCACCAACATGTTCGATGCCGCCTGTGGCTTCGGCGGCTATCGCGAAAGCGGCTTCGGACGCGAGGGCGGACGCGAAGGCATGTTCGAATATCTCGCGGCGAAACTGCCGCTCGGCCCGGTCATCAAGCCGGCGACGATCTCGGCGCAACCGGTCGAGCAATCCGACGGCGACGCGATCGACCGCACGGCAAAGCTGTTCATCGGCGGCAAGCAGGTTCGCCCGGACGGCAATTACTCGCTTGCCATCGCCACCGCCAAGGGCAAGCTTGCCGGCGAAGTCGGGCTCGGCAGCCGCAAGGACATCCGCGATGCCGTCTCTGCGGCCCGCGCCTGCAAGGCATGGCCGGAGGCGACCGCCTATAACAGGTCCCAGGTGCTCTATTATCTGGCTGAAAATCTTTCCGGCCGTGCCGACGAGTTCTCGGCGCGCCTCGTGCAGCTCACGGGCGTCACCGCCAAGGCCGCGCGCGAGGAGGTCGACCAGTCGATCGAGCGGCTGTTCCTCTATGCCGGCCTTGCCGACAAGTTCGAGGGCCGCGTGCACCAGCCGCCGGCTCGTGCCGTGACACTGGCCCTGCACGAGCCGGTCGGCGTCGTCGGCATCGTCGCGCCTGACACCTCGCCGCTGCTCGGCCTGATCTCGCTGGTCGCACCGGCGCTGGCCATGGGCAACACCGTGGTCGCGGTGCCTTCGGAAAGATACCCGCTGCTGGCCACGGACCTCTATCAGGTCATCGAATATTCCGACGTTCCGGCCGGCGCCATCAACATCGTCACCGGCCGCACGGCGGAACTTGCCGGCGTGCTGGCCAAACATGACGATGTCGACGGGCTGTGGGTGTTCGCCGATGCCGAGACCTGCGCCAAGGCGGAGGCCGAATCCATCGGCAACCTCAAGCGCGTCTGGAGCGGCAATGGCCGCGGCTTCGACTGGGCGTCCGACGAGACGGCCGGCGACGCCTTCCTGCGCCGCGCCGTCGAGGTGAAGAATGTCTGGGTGCCTTACGGGGATTGAGCCATGTGGCTATCCGCGATGGTGATCGTGTTCGGACTTGACGCTCGGCTGCATGTTCTTTAACGAGAAAAAACATTTTTATCTATGGGTTGATGACGCGCAGGCCGCATGATGATGCCTGACTGGCACATGACGCCCCAGCCGGCTGCCGATAGACCCTAACGATGCCAAGCGGACGAGGAGAACAGCATGGCGGATCTGGCAGGCAAGGTCGTTGTCATCACGGCAGCGGCGCAAGGCATCGGCAAGGCGAGCGCGCTGGCGTTCGCCAAGGCAGGCGCCGTGGTCCATGCCACAGACATCAACGAAGCGCTGCTGGCTGAGCTCGCCAAGACCTCCGGCATCAAGACCCGCAAGCTGGACGTGCTCAATGACGAGGCCGTCAACGCGGCCTTTGCCGAGATCGGCATCGTCGACGTCCTGTTCAATTGCGCCGGCTTCGTCCATTCCGGCTCGATCCTGGAGATGAAGGATGCCGATCTCGATTTCGCCTTCAACCTCAACGTCCGCGCCATGATCCGCACCGTGCGGGCAGTGCTGCCCGGCATGCTGGAGCGCGGCGACGGATCGATCATCAACATGTCCTCGGTCGCCGGCGCCGGCAAAGGCGTGCCCAACCGCTTCGCCTATGGTGTCACCAAGGCCGCCGTCATCGGCCTGACCAAGGCGATCGCCGCTGACTATGTCGGCAAGGGTATACGCTGCAACGCCATTTGCCCCGGCACGGTCGAGAGCCCGTCGCTGCAGGACCGTATGCACGCGCAAGGCAATTACGATGCCGCCCGCGCCGCCTTCATCGCCCGCCAGCCGATGGGCCGGCTCGGCACGCCGGAGGAAATCGCCGATCTCGCCGTCTATCTGGCCGGCGCCACCTATACGTCCGGACAGGCCTACAATATCGACGGCGGCTGGTCGATCTAGGGTGCTCTCCCTAGCGGAAAAGCAGGTTGCTTCCGCGCTTGCCCGGCCACCATCCACTGGCTAGGTTCCGCCGGCCCTGGAACCACGTCGTCGCGGCGACGGAGCGAATTGTAATCGGCCGATGGCCGCAATCAGGAGAAGGATCTAGATGAAACTGCTGCGCTATGGCGAGGTGGGAAGCGAGCGCCCAGGTCTGCTCGATGCCGATGGCACCATCCGCGATCTGTCCGCTCACGTCAGCGATATCGGCGGCAAGGCGCTCGATCCGGCGGCGCTGGCTGATCTGGCCAAGCTCGATCCGAAGTCGCTGCCGGCGGTTCCCGGCAGCCCGCGCCTCGGCGCCTGCGTCGCCGGCACCGGCAAGTTCATCTGCATCGGCCTCAACTATTCCGACCATGCCGCCGAAACCGGCGCCACCGTGCCGCCGGAACCGATCATCTTCATGAAGGCAAGCTCGGCCATTGTCGGGCCGGATGACGACGTGCTGATCCCGCGCGGCTCTGACAAGACCGACTGGGAGGTCGAACTGGCCGTGGTTATCGGCAGGACCGCTAAATATGTCAGCGAAGCCGATGCGCTGGACTATGTCGCCGGCTACAGCGTTGCCCATGACGTGTCGGAGCGGGCCTTCCAGGCCGAGCGGCAGGGCCAGTGGACCAAGGGCAAGTCCTGCGACACCTTCGGACCCACCGGCCCGTGGCTGGTGACCAAGGATGAAGTGGCCGACCCGCAGAACCTCAAGATGTGGCTGACGGTCAACGGCAAGACGATGCAGAACGGCTCGACCAGGACCATGGTCTACGGCGTCAAGTATCTGGTGTCCTATCTCAGCCAGTTCATGTCGCTGCACCCCGGCGACATCATCTCCACCGGCACGCCGCCCGGCGTTGGCCTCGGCATGAAGCCGCCGGTGTTCTTGAAGGCTGGTGATGTGGTGGAGCTCGGCATCGAAGGCTTGGGTCAGCAGAAGCAGACGTTCAAGGCTGACGTGTAGGAGCGATATTTCGGAGGCTAGCGCCGCCCCTCATCTGGCTGCCGCCATCTTCTCCCCGTTGAACGCAGGGCTGTCCGGGGAAAGTTTTGAGTGAATCGAAATGCCGCATGTGCATGCCCCGTAAAACGGGGTTTGTCCGTCTTCTCTCT
>NZ_JAMYLA010000117.1:0-5179 GCF_040317725.1 Mesorhizobium sp. M1396
TTTTGGGATTGGTCCTACGTCTGGGAGGCGTTTCCGTATCTGTATCGGGGTGCAATCGTTACCATTCAGGCGACATTGCTCGGCTTCGCGATCGCGCTCGTACTGGGCCTCATCTTCGCGCTGATCCGCCAGTCCCCCAATCGTTATGTGTCCATAGCCATGGCGGAGATAGTAGAGTTCATCCGCTCAACACCACTCCTGATACAGGTGTTCTTCGTCTATTTCGTCGCTCCCCAGGTCGGCATCGTTATTCCAGCCTGGACGGTTGGCATCGGCATGCTCGGCATCCACTACGCAGCTTATATCTCGGAGGTCTACCGCGGGGGCATTGAGGATGTGGACGGCGGCCAGTGGGAGGCCTGCACAGCGCTCAACCTGTCGCGCGCGCGGACTTGGTGCGCCATCATCCTGCCGCAAGCCATTCCGCCGATCGTGCCAAGCCTCGGCAACTACCTGGTTGGCATGTTCAAGGACACTCCGATCCTGGCGGCGATCGCCATTCTGGAAATGCTTCAACAGGCCAGGAATTTCGGCGCCGCCAATTACCGCTTTACCGAAGTAATCACGATGGCCGGCTTTTTCTATCTCGTGTTCAGCCTGGTCGCTTCTGCCATCGTGCAGTCGGTGAGCTTGTGGCTTCACCGCCGTTACCATCTGCAGTAGGAGGTCTTCCGCGATGAACGAATCTGTGCTTCGCTTTGAGAAGGGCACGAAACGGTACGGCGCACTGACCGGATTAGACGAGCTCGATCTCGATATTACTCGCAAAGAGAAAGTCATGAACGAACCCATGGTCCGCTTCGAGAACGTCACCAAGTGCTACGGAGCGCTGACCGTACTGGACGAGCTCAATCTCGACATAGCGCGCAATGAGAAAGTGTGCATCATCGGGCCCTCCGGCTCGGGCAAGACCACCGTGCTGCGCATGCTGATGACGCTGGAGCGTATCAACAAAGGCGTGATCTGGGTGGACGGGGAGCCGCTCACGCACATGCAGAAGAATGGCCAGATGGTGCCGGCGAGCGAGCGTCATCTGCGGCGCGTACGCGGCAAGATCGGGATGGTGTTCCAGCATTTCAACTTGTTCCCGCACATGACCGCGCTGCACAATTGCATGGAGGCGCCGGTCTCGGTGCTTGGGATCTCCAGGCAGGAGGCCGAGGCCCGAGCGGCAGAGCTGCTCGACATGGTGGGGCTCAGCGACAAGAAGAACCATTTCCCGATCCAGCTTTCCGGCGGCCAAAAGCAGCGCGTGGCAATAGCCCGTGCGCTCGCCATGCGGCCGAAGGTCATGCTGTTCGATGAGGTGACCTCGGCGCTCGACCCGGAGCTGGTCGGGGAGGTGCTCAATGTGATCCGCAAGCTCGGCGCTGAGCATGACCTCACCATGCTGATGGTCACCCATCAGATGGGCTTCGCCAAGGAGTTCTCCGATCGCGTCTGCTTCTTTTACGGAGGCAAGATTGTCGAACAGGGCCCGCCAGATCAGTTCTTTGGCTACCCTCAGAACGAGCGGACGCAACAGTTCCTTAATGCGGTGCTTGAGGCGAGATAGGGCAAACGCATCGATCGCTCGGCGCATTTGCCGGCGGATCCAGACGACCCGCTTGCGGAAGAGAAGGACGATCCCAAGTATCGACGTTCGACGTCTCACGGA
Organism: Mesorhizobium sp. M1396; assembly: GCF_040317725.1. NCBI lineage: Bacteria > Pseudomonadati > Pseudomonadota > Alphaproteobacteria > Hyphomicrobiales > Phyllobacteriaceae > Mesorhizobium > Mesorhizobium sp. M1396. The sequence goes on from NZ_JAMYLA010000117.1 coordinate 1,658, forward strand.
TGATCGCCCGCCAGGAGCCAGTCGGGGTGGAGAGGCGGGACCGGAGTATCCTCGTGCGACTTTCGTGGGCCTTGGGGTGGGCATTGCGCTTGCCGGCCAGAGCAGATGCCGTCCCGCCGAGGTGAGATTGATGAGATGGCCGATACCAAAGGTCTTCGACAGTTCGCGCGACGCTCTTATGCAGATGAGACACGCTTGGCCTGGGCATTCTCGATTGATGGTTTGGCTCCTGCCTCCGGCGTCGCATTGCGGCATAGGTCGGATTTCGTGATCCCAAGAACAGGCGCCATCCATGGCGCAGCTTACAACACCAGACGCTTAGGGTCGACGTCGAGTTGGCCGTCAAACCAGGCCGGCCGCCGCGTCACTCCGTCTCGTAAAAACCTCATGCCACGAGCGTGCTCTCTACGAGTTTGATCCAGTACGATGTTCCGTAAGGAATGGCTTCGTCGTCGAAATTATAGGCTGGGTGATGTAGTTGGGCGCTGGCGCCATTACCGCACCAGACGAAGGCACCCGGCCGCGCATTCACCATATGACAGAAATCCTCCGCCGCCAGTACCGGCGGCGTATTGACCACATTATCTTCACCTGCCACTTCCCTCGCCACCCCGAGAGCAAGCTCGCTCTGTTTGGCATGATTGAAAGTAACAAGCTCGCCATTCTGGAATTTAAGGTCAATCTGGGCACCCGTTATCTGGGCGATGCCGGCCACCACCTCGCCTATGCGCTTCTTGACAAGTTGACGCACTTCCGGCGTCAGCGCGCGCATGCTGCCTAGCCTGAAAATTTCACGGTGGGTTGGCGGATGTGGTTCAAGCCGTTGAAATGACGTAGGATTTGGTTGCTAAGGCCGATCCGAATCATTTCCGGAGACCACACCCGCCATGAATGATCTTACTTGCCGCTGAGCGGCTTGTCATCTGTCGGCGGCAAGTCCGCCGTCGCCCGTTTCGACGGCGGCATGCTGTCGTCGGACAGTGGCGTTCTGGCTCTAGCAGAGGTGGAGAAACGACTGCGGGTGGCCGACCGTCTGGCGCGCTGCATCGATGATCCACGCAGCCCGGACCAGGTCATCCACAACTTTGCAGATATGATAGGCTTCCGCATGAAGATGATCGCCGCCGGTTACGAGGATGGCAACGACGCCAACCGGCTGCGTTCCGACCCGGTCTTCAAGATGGCCCAGGATGCGCCCCCTTCGGGTCGGGATCTGGCGTCGCAATCGACGATGTGTCGGCTGGAGAACCTACCCGATGGGCGCTCGCTGCTCGCCATGGGCCGGACGATGGTCGACCTCTACTGCGCCTCCTTCCGGCAGATTCCGACGCGGATCGTGCTCGACATCGACGACACGTTTGACGCCGTGCACGGCAACCAGCAGCTCCGCCTCTTCAATGCCCATCACGACGAGTACGGCTTCCAGCCGATCGTGTTCGATGGCGACGGCCGGTTCGTGGCTGCTGTCCTGCGACCGGCCAAGCGGCCAAGTGGGGCTGAGATCCGCGCTCACCTGCGCCGCCTGGTGCGGGCGTCCGGAGCAACTGGCCGAACATCCGGATCCTGATCCGGGCCGACGGTCACTATTGCAACCTGCCGCCAACGATGTCGACTTCATCCTCGGCGTACCGCCCACCACGACCCTGCGCAAGCATGTCGCGGACCTGGAAGCCCGCACGACGGCGCGCTTTGAAGCGTCACCGAAGACGAACAAGGTCCGCAGGTTCAAGGAGTTCCTGGATGGGGCCGCCAGCTGGAGCCGCGTCGAGCGCATCATAGCGCGGGTCGAGGTCGGCGCCCAAGGTGCTGACACCCGCTTCATCGTCACCAACCTCGCCGGTGGAAAGGCCAAGGCGCTCTACGAGGATGTCTACTGCCGGCGCGGAGCGGCCGAGAACCACATCAAGTCCTGGAAGACACATCTCGCCGCCGATCGAACGTCCTGCACAAGAGCGACGGCCAACCAGTTCCGGCTGTTCCTGCATGCCGGCGCCTACTGGCTCATGTGGGGCCTGCGCGCTGCGATGCCGAAACGCTCCAGCTTTGCCGTCGCGCAATCGACACGCTGCGTTTGCGCCTCATCAAGATCGCTGCGCGGGTGGTCGAGATGAAGACGCAAATCCGCCTGCACCTGCCGACATCCTGCCCCGACCAACGCATCCTGCGCATCGTCCTCGATCGCATTCCGCGGCTCGCGACATAACCATGGGGCGCAGACGCCCCGAAACGAACCCGCCGACCGCAACCTGCAAACCCCACCTGCCATCACGACGGATCACCGCCGGCGCCTGACGAGGTTCGCGGAAAAGCGCCCAACAGCGGCCACATCGCCGCTTCGCCAAAACCTCATCGCCGTGCATCAAGGCGGCTAGCAGCTCTGCCCTTTGCGAAATAAATCTCTGTGGGGTGCCGGATTGAAAGTAATGGAAAGAAATCCCCGCCGATTCCAACGGATCGACGTTCTGAGCAACGATTTGCTGGAGGGCCGTAACGAGCTGGGCCCCGACCTGGATCGAGTCAATGCATTTATGAGGCATCCCGGGATGGCCGCCGCGGCCCTCGATATTGATCTCAATGCCGTCCGTTGCCGCCATCACCGGGCCTTGCCGAATGCCAAAGGCACCTACCGGCAGACCCGGAGCGTTATGCATGCCATAGACCTGCTCGATTCCGAAGCGCTCCATCAGACCGTCCTCAAGCATCGCGACCGCGCCAGCACTGAGTTCTTCCGCGGGTTGGAAGATCATGACTGCCGTGCTGGCAAAATTCCGGGTTTCAGCAAGGTAGCGCGCCGCGCCCAGCAGCATCGCGGTGTGGCCGTCATGACCGCAGGCATGCATGATGCCCTTGATCTTGGACGCATTGGGCAGCTCGGTCTCTTCCTCGATCGGAAGCGCATCCATGTCAGCACGCAAGCCGATGACCTTGAACTTTCCGTCGCCTGCGACTGTCTTACCCTTGATGACGCCGACGACGCCGGTCTTGCCTAGGCCAGTCACAACCTGATCGCAGCCGAATTCACGCAGACGCTCGGCGACGAAGGCCGACGTGCGGTGCTCGTCAAAGCCCAGCTCGGGATGTGCGTGAATATCGCGGCGCCAAGCCATGATGTCAGGGAGAAGGTCGGCGACGCGATTGAGGATGGGCACGGGAGTTTCCTTTTCCGATGGGAGGGAGGTTGATGCTGTCCGTCGATGAGGGATCTGGTCAGACGAAACCAGGCGCGGGTACGGTCCTTGGCGCAAAGCGCGGGACCAGCCTGTGCCCGCACCATGAGGAGCATAGCATCGTCCGCCCTTTCGCCATTAAGTAATGCAACGACTGATGGCCCGCCTGCACTCGCCTAAATCACCGCTCGCGCGGCAATACCGATCCATGCAGTAGACCTCCAGCCGTGCAATCAGGATCGGCATGAGACTAGGGCGCGTTCTCAGTTAGGGGATTGAACGAAGCCGCTGACGCGGCATTTGGTGCGGGGGTTTGCGGTTGAGGCTTCTGTTTTGAAGGATTGCGGCTGTTGAA
>NZ_JAMYLA010000118.1:0-5137 GCF_040317725.1 Mesorhizobium sp. M1396
CCAAGAGACCGATCCTCCCTCAATCAGATGGCCTTCATATATGAATAAATTTCCCCGGACAGCCCTGCGCAAGGGGGGAGATTGGCAGTTCATGCGTTCCGCCAGCTTAGAGACGTTGAAGATTAGCGAAGGTCGAGGCGACATCCGATCTCCCCCCTTGCGGGGGAGATGTCCGGCAGGACAGAGGGGGGTGCTGTCCCGCCGACCTCTCAAGGTCAATACGGCCACTCTCCCCGGCCCAGCGCAGCAACCGCTGCAACAATCAGCCCAAACGCTTCCGCCGCGGCCGGCACCGTAGTCCGGGCGCGCAGGAAGCTGTGCACCAGGCGCTTCTCCTCGTGCCACCACGCCTTGCCGCCGGCGGCCACAATACGGTCGCGGTAGGTCTCGCCGTCCGACGACAGCGGGTCGCACTCGGCGGTGACGATCACCGTCGGCGGCAGGCCGGAGAAATCGGTGTCGCGCAAAGGCTGGAAGGTCGGATCGTCCAGTGATTGCCGCTTGGCGGAGCGGACGTCGCGGTAGAAGGCGACGCCGTGCAGTGACAGCAGCGGCGCATCGGCGTGCTCGACATAGGAGCCGGTGCTCTCGTCGCCGCCGAGTTCGGGATAGATCAGCACCTGGCCGATCGCGGCGCGGGCGTGCCGGCGCGTCGCCTGCGCGACCGCTGCCGCGAGATTGCCGCCGGCGCTTTCGCCGCACAGCACAAGCGGCAGATCGGTGGCGGCCGCCACCCATTCGAAGGCGGTGACGGCATCGTCGAAGGCGGCGGGGTGCACATGCTCCGGCGCCAGCCGGTAGTCGACCGACAGCACGTCAAAACCGGTGCCGGCGCAGATCTCGGCGCAGATGTCGTCATGGCTTTCGAGCCCGCCGAGGATGAAGCCGCCGCCGTGGAGATAGACCACCAGCGCCTTCGCGGCCGTGCCGGCAAGCTGGTAGCGGCGGATCGGGATGTCGCGGCCGGCGGCGGCGATCAGGCTGTCGCTGGCCGTGACGCCGGGCGGTCGGCCCTGGTGGAAGGCGCGGCTCATCCGGTCATAGACCGCGCGCTGCTTGTCGATCGGCAGGCCGATGATATCGGGCGGATACCAGGCGTTGACCGCGTCGATATAGGCCCAGAGATCTGGGTCGAGCCGAAGTTCGTATTTGCCGCGAGTCATGCGTTCGGCAGTCATAGGTCGGCGTAAAGTTGGGCCGCGTTGTCGAAGGTGAAGCGCAGCGGCACCGAGCCTTCGACCTGCCAGGCGATGACGGTCTCGCCGGCCAGCAGCCGGCAGGCGCCGTCGGTGTCGGTGACGGCACCGCCATAGAGCCGGTTGGCGAGGTTGAGGATGCCGGTCTGGTGCATGGCCGCACTGCCGCTGCCGCAGGCATCCTTGACCAGCAGCACGCGAAAGCCCTTGGCCACCGCATCCTTCACCGACGCGTCGATGCAGGCCTCGGTCCAGACGCCTGATACGACAAGCCATTCGATGCCGGAGGACTTGATGTCGCGCGCCGCCGGCCCGGTGCGGAAGGCGCTGGCCTCGGCCTTGATCAGCAGGGCCTCGCCCTTGATCGGTGCCACCTCATGGCAGATCTCGGTCAGCGGATCGCTCTTGTCGGAGAAGGCCGACTTGCCGTCCTCACCGACCGGATGGAACGGCCGGTCCTGGCTGTCGAGATCGACGATGTAGGCCCAGTGGTAGAGCGGCACATTGTTTTGCCGCGCCGCCGCCTGCAGGCGCTGGACGTTGGCGAGGATGTTGCTGAAGCCCTCGACCAGGTAGCGGCTGTCCTGCCGGTGCTCTTCCTGCAGGTCGATGAAGATCGCGGCCACCGTGCCGCGCTTGATGGAGATGGGGGTTTTCATGGTTTCCCGTCATCGTCGGACGGCCTCGCTTCGTCAAAAGCCAACGCCGTTCCTTTATCGAGCTGTCGCAAACCGTGGTGATTGGCCGAAGCGCCCCCGACTTCGTCATCCACGGGCGGAGCGGGAGCGAAGCGGACGCGAAGACCCCTGGAGCTGCTTCGCAGCCCAAGGGATCCATGCCGTGAGGTTGGCCGAAGAGTGCAACGGAGCAGATTCCGCACTGTCGCGATGCGTCGGAGTCGCGGCATGGATCCTAGGGTCTGCGCCACGTCGCTACGCTCCTTGCTCCGCCCTAGGATGACGAAGTGATGGGAGGCTGCGCCAGCCGGGAAGGTTCGCGATACTTCGCTGAGATAAGCAGCCGCTCTCAAACCTGCTTCTCCAGAAACTCGTCCTCATAGGGAAAGCGCGACAGGAGTTCGGTGCCGGTGTCGGTGATCAGGATCTCATCCTCCAGCTTGACGCCCTCGCGGCCGCCCTTTTCGCCGATGTAGCTTTCGACGCTCACCACCATGCCTGGCACGATATGGCCGTCGCGGCCATAGGTTTCGTAGTCCATGGCATGCGCGATGAACGGCGTCTCGCCATGCATGCCGACGCCGTGCATGACCGAGGTGTAGCGCTGGTCGACGAAACGATCCGGGATCTTCCAGGCCTTCTCGGCGATCTCTCGGAAGGCCATGCCGGGTTTGACGATCGAAATGTTGTGCTGAACCTGGTCGTGCGCCATGCGGTAAAGCGACTTCTGGTAGGGGGTCGGCTTGCCCGGCCCGCAGCGGAAGGTGCGCGAGAAATCGGAATAATAGCCGTAGCAGCCGATCGTGTCGGTATCGAGCGCCAGCAACTCGCCAGGCCGGATCTTGCGGCCGCTGGCCTCGTTGAACCACGGATTGGTGCGCTGGCCTGAGGTCAGCAGCCGGGTCTCGATGAACTCGCCGCCCTGGCGGATCACCTCGCCATACATGATGGCGAACAGGTCGTTTTCGGAGACGCCGGGCTTGATCGCCTCGCGCACGGCGTAGACGGCGGCCTCGGCGCCGGCCATCGACACCTGCAGGCACTTCACTTCCTCCGGCGTCTTGACGGCGCGCACCGCCAGTATCTCGCCCTGGCAGTCACGGACGTCGCAGCCGCGCTTTTCCAAGGCCAGCGCCTGCAGATGGCTGCAGCGGTCGAGACCGAGCTTCATCGAGCCGCCACCGTGTTTCTTCAGGAGCTCAGCAATCTCGTCGGCGAAGGGCCCGACGGTCTCGTCGTCGCGGCCGGAAACCGACGACCAGACGAGCTTGGACGGCCGCGCCTCGTCGATCGTGTCGAGCACCATGGAGACATGGTAGCTCTGCGGGTATTCGAACAGCACGATCGGCCCTTCGGTCGGGATAAAGAAATAGCGGGTCGAGTTGCGCAGGAAATAGCCGAACATGTTGCGCGAGCCGGTGGCGTAGCGCTGGTTGTAGGGGTCGAACAGCACCACGCCGCCATAACCGGCCTCGCGCATCCAGCCGCGCAGTTTGGCCAGCCGGCCTTTGCGCAAGGCGTCGGCGTCGATGAAGGACGGCTCGGTGTCCGACAGCCACATGCCGCCGGCCGGATCGGCCGCCGCCGGGTGGCGCATGCGGTCCTTGAAGTCCACGTCCTCGGTGCTGTCTGGATCGAATACGACGATGCTCATGGGGTACGGCCTTGGCTGGGTTGCGAGGTCGGAGCATGGCGCAAGAGGGGCGGATGGATTGTGCGGAAAACCGCAGGTGTTGTGCGGGATGCCGCTGGGACCCATTGCGGAACGCTGGAGGGACACCCCCCTCTGGCCTGCCGGCCATCTCCCCCGCAAGGAGGGAGATTGGCAGCTTCGATCGCAGGCGCTCATCCTGCAACCCTGGAGATTGGCGAAGGTCGAGGTGACATCCGATCTCCCCCCTTGCGGGGGAGATGTCCGGTAGGACAGAGGGGGTGCTGTCCCGCCAACATCTCATCGCGTCAGCGAGCGCAAACTAATGCCTCCTCGCCAGCTTCGGCGGATGGCCATGCTCCTCGCGAAACGCCCGGGCAAAGCTCGACATCGAGGCGAAACCGCAGGCCAGCGCCACGTCGCGCACGGCGAGCGTCGAATGCGCCAGCAGATCGGCGGCGCGCTTCAGCCTGAGGCGCCGGTAGTAGCCATTGGGCGAGATGGCGAGTTCGGAGCGAAAGGAGCGCTCGAGCTTGTCGGAGGAGACGCCGAGCTTCGCGGTCAGCTCGGCCATGCCGAGCCGCTCCTCGACCGCGTCCTCCATGATGGCGACGGCCGACAGCACCAGTTCGTTCTGGACGCCGGTGCGCAGCCGCAAGGGCATCATCTTGCGGTCGATGCTGGAGCGCAGCTGGCTGTGCACGAACCATTCGGCGACGCCGGCGGCAAGCTCGGCGCCATAGTCGCGGGTGATGATCTCCAGCATCATGTCGAGGCTGCCGACGCCGCCGGCGGAGGTGAAGCGCTTGCGGTCGATGACATAGAGGTCGCGCCGAAGTTCGATGTTGGGGAAGGCCTCGGTGAAGGCGGCCTGGCTGGTCCAGTGCAAGGTGCAGGCATGGCCGTCGAGCAGGCCGGCGCGGGCGAGGAAGAAAGCCGCATCCGCCACCGCGCCGATATGGGCGCCATTGCGCAGGCTCTTGCGGATCCAGCTTGCCGCATCCTCGGCGACGAGGTGGTCGGCATCGCCGCCCGAGCAGACGACGATGCGGTCGACCTTCGGCGCATCCTCGGCATAGAAGCCCGGCTGGATGACGACGCCGTTCGAAGCCTCGACCGGGCCTTGGGTGGCCCCGACGATGATCCAGCGATAGCATTCCCGCTTCGCCAAGACATTGGCGGCGCGCAGCGGCTCGATGACCGAGCTGAACGCCATCATCGGAAATCCGGGGAAGACCAGGATGGCGAAGGTGACGGGCGTTTCGGTGGGTCTTGATGGTTCGCGTGTGGCCATGGGGCGCTACAATTCGGGCAGATGGGGTTCGGGGTCAATTGGGGATGGTTGCTGATGCATGAACTGCGTTTTGCTTTGACCGCCGCGGCGGCGAAGAGGTCGGTCAGATGTCGGCGGGACAGCACCCCCCTCTGTCCTGCCGGACATCTCCCCCGCAAGGAGGGAGATTGGCAGCTTCGACGTCGCCGCTCGTCTTGCAACGTTCGAGATTGGCGAAAGCGGAAGTGACATCCGATCTCCCCCCTTGCGGGCAGGGCTGTCCGGGGAAAGTTTTGAGTGAATCGAAATGCCGCATGTGCATGCCCCGTAAAACGGGGTT
>NZ_JAMYLA010000119.1:0-4902 GCF_040317725.1 Mesorhizobium sp. M1396
TGGAGACAAAAAGCGCAACAATTCACCGAAAAATGCCGTTGCCGGCACGCCAACTCCCCATTACTGGATCTGCCCATAAGACAGGAGTTGTAGGCCACGCGGATCGCCCCGCATCGATGGCGCTTATCGTGCGCCGCTCGACGTGTCCGAGATGACCGTCATGAACCTGCCGATACGCCTCGCCATGGCGGCGGAAGATATCCGCCACCTCCAGGCTCGCCGACACGGGCGGAAGCCGGTCAGCTCGGCGCCACGAGTTCGATGTACAGCCGGTCGAGCGTCGTGCGCTAGATCAGACAGTTCGAGACTTTGGTGTAGCGCGCCGTCGAGGACAGATTGTTGGGGCCAAGCAGCCACGAGTCATAATGCTCACTTTCTATGTTATTGAAAATCAAAGCGCTGTTGGGCGTGATCGGCTGTTAGCGGACGCCGCGGGGCATTCTGCATGCGATAGGCGGCGATATCCGCCGCCTCGAATGCCCAAGGCGCGCCATAGCACACTTGCCGCCCTTTGATGATGCCGAGCCGGGTCATGCGCAGCGCCGTCATGACGCTCACATCCATGATTTGCGCGGCCGCTTCAAGCGTAATCTCGCCCCGCGCAGCCCATTCGCGCGCGCGGTGGACGGCAATGTCGTGATGGCTGCGGAACGAACAGACCCGCGCCTGGGTCCAGCCATTGCCTCGCCCTGTCGGCTTACCGGCGCGATTGAGGAGCCGCGCGATCTGGCGGTCGGGCATCAGGCGCGCCAGCTCGCGGACCAGCGTCAAAGTATCCTCGGGGACTGTCCAGCGATGCTTGCGGGCGGCGTTCATCTTGAGCTTCAATGCCGTGTGATCCCTCCCTGCCAATGCAGGACCATCTCGATGACGCCACCTTCGATGCGGACGACGATCTCGCTCAAGGCTGCGCGAACGATCCTCTTGCGCGTCGCAGATGTTGCTGCCGGGTGTGACCAGGCGAGATCCAGATCGGCGCCGAGCCGCATCAGCTGGTCCCGTTCCTTCTCTCCCAGAGGAGATGGTCTTCTCGCCTCGAGTGCGGCAATCTCGCCATCGATCTGGTGCACGGCTTCAAGCGCTTTGTTCCAGCGGCGCTCCAGCTCGCCAGCGACCAGACGATTGGCAGGGTCGACAGCATCGTATTGCTGACGCGCATGGGCAGCCTCGTAACGCGCCCGCTGCAGTGCCAGCTCGAGCTGCCTTTGTGCCGCTGACGTCTCGCTCGCTTGAGCCTCCAGGGCCTTGGTTGCGCCGTCGATACCGAGCGGCTTCAAGGCGCCAAGAACTGCGGCGCCGACAGCCTGATCGACGTGCAAGCCGCCAAACAAGATGCACCGCTTGGTGCCATGATTGACGGGCGCACCCTCGCAGTGATAGCGCCCCGCCTTGCCGCCATAGGCGACATACATCTTGCGGCCGCAATGACCGCAACGCAGAAGCCCCGCGAGAGACAATCCCCCGCGCCGTACCGCTCCTCTGGCGGTGGCGCTGCCTTTGCCGGTCGCGTTATTGGCAATCACCTGTTGGTTCCTCTCGAACTCGCTCCACGTAATGTAGCCTGCGTGCTGGTCCTTAAGCAGGACGTCCAATTCCATCTGAGTGTCAATGACCACTGAATCGGGACCCTGGTTTTTCGCGCAAAAGTGCCCCCGGGTGCGGACAGCGCGGCGCAGCTTGGAGTTCAGCGCCTCTATGGCGTTCGTGGTGTAGATGATCCGCCGCACGCTTTCGGGATAGGCAAAGAATGGCTCGTCGCGCGACCGGACGAGCTTCCCAGGCTCCCTATTTCACGTGGTGTTCACGCTGCCGGCCGCGATCGCCACAATTGCCTTCCAGAACAAGGCGAAGGTGTATGCGGTCCGGTTCAAGGCAGCCGTCGAGACGCTGAGCACGATCGCCGCAGATCCCAGACATCTCGGCGCCGGGACCGGTCTCATCGCGGTGCTGCACAGCTGGGAACAGAATCTGTACTATCACCCCATCTCCATAGCATACTGCAGGGCCGCAACATCTCCCTCGATGGTAGGCGTTGGGTCGCGCATTGAGATGGGCATGTAGCCATCGGATATACCGACGAGAGCCCCTGTAGCCGCCCGCAAGTGCGGCTCCAATCAGAGCGCAACCCGATATATGGATCTGATCGATGACGCGTTCATGGTGTGCCCCTCTGCCTGGTGCTCACTGAACCGGATGGCTGGGAGATCTGAATCCCAATGTTCCTTGTCTGAACGTAGCCGTCCAGTGCTTCCTGACCCTTCTCCCTACCGTAGCCGGACTGCTTTACTCCGCCGAACGGTGTTTCTACGCCACCGACGAACCAGCCGTTCACGTAGACTTGGCCGGCCCAGAGACGATCGGCGGTCCAAAGTGCCCGGTCGAGATCCCGCGTGAACACGCCCGCTGCCAAGCCATGATCGGAGTCGTTCGCGAGATCGACCGCCTCTAGCGGATCATCGAACGTGGTGACGGCAAGAACAGGACCGAATACTTCTTTCTGAAATAGACTGCTGTCTCGCGTCACATCGGCAAACACCGTGGCAGCCATGAAATAGCCGCTCCGCTCCGAAAGTGCACTCCCGCCGGTCACGAGCCGTGCGCCGTGCGAGAGCGCCGTCTGGCAAGCCCGCTCGATCCCCTGTCGTTGCTTTTGGGAAATCAACGGTGTGATGTCGCAGTTCTCGCGTCCTGGACCGATCGACAGTTTCTCTACGCGGACCTTCACTCTTTCCACCAGTTCCTGCGCAACAGAACGTTCCACAATCAAACGTGTAAGGTTGTTGCAATTCTGGCCGGCATTTAGAAAAGACCCGATGTGTATTGCTTCCACAACACAATCGAGATCGGCATCGGCATACACAACCGCAGCCGACTTGCCCCCAAGTTCCATTATGCAGGGCACTATCCGCTCTGATGCGGTCTTAAGAACCGTTCGCCCGGTGGCCACCGAGCCCGTGAAGACGATGTGACGAACATCGGGATGCTCGATCAGCGCCTTGCCCGCCGTGTGGCCGTATCCAGTGAGAACGTTGACTGCTCCGGCAGGCAGACCCGCGGTCTCGCAGGCACGTGCGAGTTCAATTCCGGAAAGGGGAGCCAGTTCGGGCGACTTCACCACGACGGAGTTGCCGGTTGCGATGGCGCAGGCCAGCGAACGGGCCGTCAGTTCCAGTGGACCATTCCACGGAACGATGTGGGCGGACACGCCAAAGGGACTTCTGACAGTATAGTCGACCAGGTTGGCCCCGCGCGGGATCGAGCGTCCTTCAAGCTTGTCGGCCAACCCACCATAGTACCGCAGGTATCTGATGGCCGTTTGTACTTCGCCACGGGCGAGATCAAGCGCCTTCCCCGTCTCGGCGCAGTTAATGGTCGCAATCTCCTCATGGCGCGTGTCAAGTGCGTCAGCAACGCGAAACAGCATGCGCCCACGGTCATAGGGATGCATGTCTATCAGAATGCGGTCGCGAAAAACGCGGTGAGCAGCAGCAACGGCGAGCTCGACGTCTTTGGGGCCTGCTTCAGCTACGACAGCAATCGTTTCGGCGTTCGACGGGTCGTCGACTTCGATACGTGTGCCGGACACAGAATCGCGCCACTCCCCATCAATGAAATTCTTGACCACATCTGTATTAGCCATGCCAGTTCTCTCTCGCGATCGGATCAGCCATCTTGTCTCCCACCATGATCGTGGGGCTCCCTAGGTTTGGTGCGGGAGCACTGCACTTTGCTTCGCCGAAGCTCAAGCCGGATCCCGGCCCGGATGGATCGGCTACGGCAGCGTGATGCGCGCTTCTACTTTCCGCGGCTTCCTGCCATGCTGTCCTGCACGGTGCTGATGCTTTGGACAGACCACGGCGCAGGTCGGCCTCGGTGATGGTGAGTGCAGTCATGAACTTGAGCACCTCACCGTACGAGCCAGCGGTTTCGATCACCAAGCGGCGAGGAAAAGCGTCCTGCGAGACAAGGCCCGGCAATGAGTGGTGCTTGCGTGATACGAGTCCATACATCAATCAATTCATAAGCCAGACACGGGGCTTCAGGATGTACTGCTCAAAAGCTTCCATGAAGGCCTTCTTGGCGGTCGTGGCAAGGTCGAGCCCGTGCACAATTCCGTCGCGCTCGATGTAATCAAGCAGCGCCCTCTTGAAGGCTGGGTTGTTGTGCCCGTAATTCAGGGCGCCTGCACCCCCGAAGAAGTCGAGGTATTCCCGACCGTCTGCGGCGAAGAGGGTAGTGCCAATCCCGCGATCGAACAGAACCGGGAACGCCCTGACATAGCTGCGCACCTCAGACTGGAGGCGATCAAACAGCGCGAGGCTTACATCCTTCGCAGGCGCGAACTCCTTGTTCATCGGGCGAACTCCTTCGAAGTGGCAGCCTAGCACCGATTCAGCCGGCTTATGTGGTATGAGGATCGGACCGCTCAGTGCCCGGCCGGTTGAATATAGCGCGCCACAGGGGAGCGCCTTACGCAAATGATCGCATCTGAACGCAGGACATGAGCGTTGTCTTGCCAGATTGCGCATAAATGCTGCGACCCGCAGGTGCCTGCTTCTCCGTAGCGTGGCCTAGGCAGGATACGCAGCCGGGACAGTTCAACATAGACCGCATAAGTATTGGCCAGCAAATTGCGGGATATGCGCGGATGGCGGACAAAGGACGATTTCTGCGCTCTCGGGGGGCTAAATAGCGCAAAGTGACCAATTGGCTGTGCAAATCTGGGGAAGCGGACCTGAGCTGCCGGCCTCACGATACCCAGAGCTGGGTAATCGAAAGCATTCCTGAGGCGGCAAGAGGATGACGGTAAACAAGGGGAGGTTTGGCATTGGTTTTTGACTACATTGTCGTCGGCGGCGGTTCCTCTGGATGCGTCATGGCGAGCAGGCTTTCCGCCAATGG
>NZ_JAMYLA010000120.1:0-4644 GCF_040317725.1 Mesorhizobium sp. M1396
GTCCAACAGCTCAATCCACTCCTTCGCGGATGGATAGCCTATTATGGCCGCTACAGCCGTTCGGCCCTGTCGACTCTGGCTGATTACGTCAACCGGAAGCTCAGGGCGTGGATCATGCGAAAGTTCAAACGCTTTCAGTCCCTGTTGTAGTCCTTCTTCACGCGCTCGCGCAGCTTCGCTCGATCGCGCGCGACGCGCACAGCAGTTGTATCCGAAGACCCAAGCAGTCGTTGCTGGGCCCCGACGGCACGGCCGGGCCCCGGCTATCATGTTTCGCCTCCTGAGATTGAAATCGTCTGTCCCGTGATGGACCGGGCCGCATTGTCACACAGCCAAAGCACGGCGGCGGCAACCTCGTGCGGTTTGATGAAGCGGCCTTGCGGATTGGTCGAGGCAAGGCTCGCCCGCGCCTCACTGGCCGAGCGGTCTGTCTTTTCGACGATGCGCCGGATGGATTCTTCCAGCATGTCAGTTTCGACAAAGCCCGGGCACACGGCGTTGACGGTGATGCCGGATTTGGCGGTCTCGGCGGCTAAAGCGCGCATCAGCCCGATGACCCCGTGCTTGGCGGCGACGTAAGGAGCGACATAGGTATAGCCCTTGAGGCCAGCCGTCGAGGCGACGAAAACTATGCGGCCCCGCTTGCGCGCCAGCATGCCTGCCAGCGCAGGCTTCACCGTCAAGAAGGCGCCGGTGAGGTTGACGTCGAGCGTGCGCTGCCACTCGGCTATGGGCGTCTTGTGCGCCAATGCGCTGCCGGCCACGCCGGCATTGGCGACGACAATGTCGAACGGCCCACGCGCCGCTTCAGCCTTCTCGTAAATGGCCGCCATTGCCGTCTCATTGGTGACGTCGGCCGCGATACCGAAGATACGGTCACTTTCGCCGGCCACCCTGGAGAGCTCCGCTTCGCGACGACCGCAAATGGTGACGGCGACACCGGCTTCCGCCAGCGCCAGCGCGGTTGCCTTGCCGACGCCGGAGCCGCCGCCGGTCACCAGCGCATGCCTGCCGGCTATTGCTTGAGCGGCGCTCATACCTTCAGCCCCGCGGCCGCTTCGCGTCCGGCCATCAGGATCGAGTTGGCGTGATGCGGCTCGTAGATGTTGCCGATCGCCATCGTCGCGATGCCGACCTCGTTGCGGTCGGAGAACGGCGTCTGGAACATGCGGCCATACACCGGCTTGGCAGCGATCGTGGTTGCCGAGACGTCGCAGAGGTCGACGCCGGCTTGATGCAGAAGCTTGGCGATCTTGACCGCATCGGTCGGCGTGACGCCTTCGATGCCCACCCAGTCATTGGCCGAGATGCGCACCGAGATCGGCTTTTCGGCCGGCCACACCGCGCGCCCCGCGTCAAAGATCTCCAACCGATAGAGGATGCGGTTTTCCAGCGAACCGCCATACGCGTCCGTACGCCGGTTGGTGACCGGCGTGATGAAGGACGACAGGAGATAGCCATGCGCGGCGTGGATCTCCAGCATGTCGAAGCCGCAGCGGTCGGCCATCTCAGCCGAAGCCACGAATTCGTCGCGCACTCTGTCCATGTCGGCGCGGTCCATCGCCTTCGGCACCTGATTCTGCGGCGACCACGCGACCGCCGAGGCCGCCATGACAGGCCAGTTGCCGGAGGCCAGCGGCACGTCGGTTCCCTCCCAGCCGAGCCGGGTCGAACCCTTGGCGCCGGAATGGCCGATCTGGGCACAGAGCTTGGCTTCGGTCTCGGTGTGGACGAAATCGACAAGCCGCTTCCATGCCACCTCATGTTCAGGTGCGTAGAAGCCCGGACAACCAGGCGTGATGCGCCCTTCCGGGCTGACGCAGGTCATCTCGATGTAGAGGAGACCGGCACCGCCCTTGGCCCGCTCGGCGTAATGGGTGAAATGCCAGTCGGTCGGGCATCCGTCGACGGCCTTGTACTGCGCCATCGGCGAGACGACGACACGATTGTTGAGCCGCATGTCGCGCAGCTTGAACGGCGCGAACATCGGCGCGCGACGCAGGCTGTTGCCGCCGGCACCGGCCTGGCGCTGGAACCATTCCTCCGCGCTTTCAAGCCATTCGGCGTCGCGTAGCCGCAGGTTCTCGTGGCTGATGCGCTGCGAGCGGGTCAGCAGCGAATAGTTGAACTGCACCGGGTCGAGGCCGAGATAGCGCTCGACCTCCTCGAACCATTCGAGCGAATTGCGCGCCGCCGATTGCAGCTTCAGCACTTCGGTGCGGCGCGCATCCTCATATTTGCGGAAGGCGGCGTCGAGGTCCGGTTCGGTTTCGACATAGTCGGCCAGAGCCACCGCGCTTTCCAGTGCCAGCTTGGTGCCCGAGCCGATCGAGAAATGCGCCGATGCCGCCGCGTCGTCCATCAACGCCAGGTTCTTGTGCGACCAGCGCTCGCACAGCACGCGTGGGAAATTGATCCAGGCCGAACCGCGAATGTGGTTGGCGTTGGTCATCAGCGGGTGGCCGCCAAGATGTTTTTCGAAGATGCCCTCGCAGACCGCGATCGATTCCTGCTGCGTCATCGCGCCGAAGCCGAAGCGCTCCCACGTCTCCTGGTTGCATTCGACGATGAAGGTCGCGGTCTCGCTGTCGAACTGGTAGGCATGCGCCCACACCCAGCCATGCTCCGTCTTCTCGAAGATGAAGGTGAAGGCATTATCGAATTTCTGCGTCGTGCCGAGCCACACGAACTTGCATTTGCGGGTGTCGATGTCGGGCTTGAAGACATCGGCGAAGGCGGCGCGGGACTTCGAGTTCAACCCATTCGCTGCGACCACCAGGTCATGCGTCTCCATATAGGGCCGGGGGTCGGAGATATCGGTCTCGAACATCATCTTGATACCGAGCTCGCGCGCCCGCCGCTGCAGTAGGATCAGGAGCCGCTTGCGGCCGATGCCGCAGAAACCGTGGCCGGAGGACACCGTGCGCACGCCGCCATGGATGACGGCGATGTCGTCCCAATAAGCGAAATGCTTCTTGATCCAGACGGCGCTGACCGGGTCGTTCCGGGTCAGGTTTTCCAGCGTTTCGGCCGACAGCACCACGCCCCAGCCGAATGTGTCGTCGGCGCGGTTGCGCTCGTAGACCGTCACCTCATGCGCGGCGTCGCGCAGCTTCAGCGAGATGGCAAAGTAGAGTCCGGCCGGTCCGCCGCCGAGAACCGCAACCTTCATGTCTTGCGATCTCCTCTTCGCTTGCTGGTTTCAGGATAAATAAGGCTGATTTGGTTCATGAAACGCATTACTGCCGTCGACGATCTTGGGCGCGAAAGCTTCGGAGGATCCCCATCAAATGATATCAGCATCAGGATGGCTCCTTGCAACCCACCAAAGTAGGTAGCGTCTCTATCCCTGTTGATCGTGTATCCATCCATCAGGAGCGTGTCGTCCATACACACGCAGTTCGTCACGATATGGGACAGTTACCATGACAGAAGGCATAGTAAATCCGCTGCACATATCACGATTCATCAAAATATACGATGAAGAGGCTGTCAAAAAAGGCGTTAGAATATCGATAGGCTTCGACTTTAGCACATATATATCAATCACAGAGACAACACCAACAAAGAGGGCTACATATCCGAATTTTCGGCCAGATCGATCGCCAATTAAAGAAGGTGATGGATTTTGGATTGTCGGCGTCGACACCAATAATGAAGTCGTTCTGTTGGACGCCGCTCGATTGTACGACCTTTCATGTGGCAATTTTGCAGAACACCTTGAATCACTGAAGGCATTCTATGCTGTCCCAGCCGTACACGCCCATTCAGAGGACAGCTGTACTTGCATGGCGCCGAGCGCAAAGAAAATAACCGGGAAGGTATGCTACCTGGGGGATCTCTGGGTCCGAAAAGACTTCAGAGGACAGGGCATGCCCAGGATCGCGGCAGGAATAGCATTCGGTGTGTCTTTCGCTTTGTGGATGCCAGACTTTCTTTGTGCGCTTGTTGCGCAGTGGTCGTTAGATAAGGGCGTTGTTGCGCAGTACGACATGCCGCATCATGAACCTGGCGGGTCGATATTGAGGCTGGTTGAAGAGCAGGCAGAGGACGACGATTGGCTTATTTGGTTAACCGGCGATGAGTTGAAGAGCCGTATTGATGGTCACAACACATCGGCTCAGTTTTAGCCGTGTCGTTTCGACCGATACGAGTGCTCTATGCAGATTGACCTTATCCACGTTAACAAGGCCGATGGCTACTGCTTCATCAGGCGCATGACTGCGTCAGATGCGAAAGCCTCGGAGAATCCTTGTCGAATAATACTTCAGGATGGCGGCAAGCCACCAAAATATAAATCAACTCGATTAATGTTCATTGTGTATCCGTCGATTGGAATAGCGTCGTCCAATCTTTGCGGCGCCGTTCGTCACAACCACAATAGGCAAGCTGCCGTGAAAAAAGCATATCTAACCAGTTGAACGTCTCAGGCTTATTCAAAGTATATAACGAGGGCACTTCCCAAAACCGTGACATAGTTTCGAAGCAAATAGCCATCTCAATAAAGGTAGTCAAGGAGTTCGGACATGCAGGGCGTTTCAAGGCTGGGCCATAACCGCGGAGAGGTCATTGGGCCGAAGTCTCGCGATGAATTTCAACGTGCGCTCAAGATCACCCCAGGCGGAAGCATGCGTGCTGCGCCTT
>NZ_JAMYLA010000121.1:0-4553 GCF_040317725.1 Mesorhizobium sp. M1396
GAGAGAAGACGGACAAACCCCGTTTTACGGGGCATGCACATGCGGCATTTCGATTCACTCAAAACTTTCCCCGGACAGCCCTGCGAGCGCTGTGGCAAAACAGTGTATCGTCTCATCCGTGCCATGGGACGACACAGCGGCGGGACCGCTTGGATCTTCACATGCTTGCGGTGTTCAAGTCTTGAAACTTGGGCGGCTTCGATGTGCCCGGACGTCAAAATGTAGCGCTCCCGAATGCTCTTGCGCTGAAGGTCAGGTTCCCCGGCCTCGTTTTGGACGTTCAAATCTGCAACGACCAAGGTCGAGATCGGATCTTCATATTTCGCCACGATTGGCGAAGGACCGGTTGTGGCACGGCCATGACCTCCAGCATTGTCACCCGCGATGTCCGCTGTTGGGATGCGGCTTTTGGCCTGCTCAACGACCGACATCAGGCGCATTGCAGACTGACGGCTCTCGGACCGAAGCCGGACTGGCAGCTTCTGGCGTCCAAAAAGCGATGGGAGACATTCAAGCTGATGGGATTGTCTCTGCCTGACCCACACACGACAGCCGACATCACGGCTAACAGGCGGTTTGCACCAAAACCGAAGTTCCGAAGCAAACCTCAACAATCGGATGGAGCGGGATTGGAACCGCCGTGAACTCGTGTCCGCGCCGGTTTTCAAGTCCGGTGCCTTGGCTAAAGCACATCGTGACTGAACGGATTCATGCGACGCCTTTGTCGTCAGCTTCCGAGCGAGGAGACGGTGAACTGGTGAGCTCCGTTTGTCGGGCGACAATGCCTGGACGGCCGATTGAAGTGGAGCACGATCATCCCCTTCAAAGCACGTGGACGGATGGCAGGGGCTGGTGGACAGGGTTCTCTTCCTGTCCACCTTGCGATCCCTATCAGATTTTCCGACTGGCCAGCAGCCTTGTCAGCCAGTCCGGATCCATTTCCGGTACGGACGACAAGAGCCGTTCGGTGTACGCGGCATGCGGCGGCGTAAGAACTTCGCTCTTCAAACCCTGCTCAACGACTTTCCCCTGGTGCATGACGACAATTTCGTCGGCTATCGCCCGTACGGTGGCAATGTCGTGAGTGATGAAGAGGTAGCTCATGCCGAAGTCACTTTGCAGGCGCATGAGGAGCTTTAGGATTTCCTCCTGCACGATCTGGTCGAGCGCGGACGTAATCTCGTCGCAGATGATGAGATCCGGATCGGCCGCAAGCGCCCGGGCAATGCAAACGCGCTGTTTTTGGCCACCCGACAGTTCGGCCGGCAGACGGTCAAGGTAAGCTTCGCTCATCTCGACCATATGCATAAGTTCGCCGATCCGGCGATCCCGCTGCGCGCCCTTGAGGCCGAGGTAGAATTCAAGCGGTCGCGCTATGATGTCTTCGACCGTCTGGCGCGGATTTAGCGCGTTGTCGGGCATTTGATAAATCATCTGTATGCGGCGCAGGACCTCCTTCGGGCGCATCTTCAGGCTCTTCGAAAGGGGCTGGCCGGCAAAAAAGATTGACCCCGAGAGCGGTGGCAGGAGGCCGGTGACGGCGCGAGCGAGCGTCGATTTCCCGGAACCGGACTCGCCGACCACAGCCACTGTTCTTCCGCGTGGAACTTTGATGGAGACGTCGTCGAGCACCTTGACGGTCCGGGCATAGGAGGCGGTGACGTGGTCTATCGTCAGTAGATATTCACCGGCAGGAACTTCGACTTTGGCGAGCTTGCGTAAGGCCCAGAGCGTCTTGGTATATTCCTGGCTGGGTGAGGCTAGCATCTCGCGTGTGTCAGCCTCCTCCACGGTAAGTCCGTGACGCAGAACCATGATGCGGTCCGCCCTTTGCGCCACCACCGCCAAGTCATGCATCACGTAGATTGCAGCCGTGTTGAATTCCTCCAATGTTGCGAATGGAGGCAAGAACTTCGACCTGGGTGGTCACATCAAATGCCGTCGTCGGCTCGTCGAACACGATCAGGTCGGGACGGCAGGCCATCGCCATCGCCGTCATTGCCCGCTGCAATTGTCCGCCGGAGACCTGATGGGGATAGCGAAAACCTATGGTCTCCGGATCCGGCAGCTGAAGACGTCGGTAAAGATCGATCGCACTCCGGTTTGCCATCTCCCGGGTGGCAATCCCGTGCGCCACTACAGTTTCGATCGTCTGGTCAAGGAGCAATCCCGTCGAACAGGATCGAGCCTTGGTGTGATCCGGCAGCCCGGCTTGGCATAACCCATTGCGGCAAGGCCAATGGTGGACTTGCCGGCGCCGGACTCGCCGATCAGGCCAAGAACCTCCCCCCGCTTCAGCGTAAGATCGATCCCGCGCACAATGGGATGCCACCGCTCGTCCGAGAACCCCTCCACATGCAGATTGCGGATCTGCAGTAGATCCTTTCCTTTTTCGCGCGAGCCTGGACCGCTATTTTTCATCCCGCAATCCGCTTGTTGCGTGCAGGAACCAGTCCACAACGAAATTGACGGACACCGTAAGGAGAGCGATCGCGCCGGCCGGAAGGAGCGGCGTGACATCTCCGTAAGTGATCAGGGTTGCATTCTCGCGCACCATTGAACCCCAATCGGCGGTCGGCGGCTGAATACCGACGCCGAGAAAGGACAGCGCCGCGATGGTGAGGAATACGAAGCAAAATCGCAAGCCGAACTCTGCGACCAGCGGCGGCATTACATTGGGAAGGATTTCCTTGGCGATGATCCATTTCGGGCCCTCGCCACGCAAACGCGCCACCTCGACATATTCCATCACGGCCACGTTAAGCCCGACGGCGCGAGAAAGCCGAAAGACACGGGTGGAATCAAGAAGCGCAATGATTACGATCAGGCTGGTGATCGACGAGCCGAAGATTGACAGCAGCACCAGCGCGAAGATCAGACTTGGGATCGACATCAACACGTCCACCGCACGCGACAATACCTGGTCGAGCCATCCCCTGTACAACGCGGCGAGAAGACCGCGCGAGACGCCTACCGCGAAGGACAGCAACGTGGTCGCGACTGCGATAGCGATGGTGTTGCGCGCACCGTAGATCAAGCGGGTGAGCATGTCCCGGCCAAGCTGGTCAGTTCCCAATTTGAACTCCTGGTTCCACGGTGCGAAGGCTTCGCTGAAGACCTGCGTCTCGCCGTATGGCGCTATCCAGTGCGCGAGGACCGCAACAAAGACGTTGCCGAGGATCACGACGATACCGAACCATGCACTGAACGGCGCCTTCTTCAACGCCGTTTTCGCCCGAGTGGCACGCGAACGCCTCAGCCTCTGAACCGCCGAGATAGGTTCGAAGCTGGTCATCGTGGATGCAAGAGCCTGGGATTGGTGGCGATGGAAATGATGTCAGCTATCAGGTTGAGCAGGATATAGGTCGCGGCGAAAATCAAGGCGCAGGCCTGGACGACCGGAACATCCCTGGATTTCACCGCATCAACCATCAACTGACCGATGCCGGGATAGACGAACACGACCTCGACCACGACCACTCCGACGATGAGATACGCCAGATTGAACGCCACGACGGTGACGATGGGAGCCCAGGCATTGGGCAAGGCATGTTTCAGCACTATCACGATGGGGGACATTCCCTTGAGGCGCGCCATATCGATGTAGGGGCTTGCCAGCATGTTGATGATAGCCGCTCGGGTCATGCGCATCATGTGGGCCACGATCACGAGAGTAAGGGTGATTGCCGGCAGGGCCACTTTCCAGACATGCTCCCAAAACGGCGTCTGGTCGTTCACATTCGACAGCGTCGGAAGTTTGGGAACCGCGTTGAGTGCCCAGCTCAGTGAGACTGCGAGCCAATGCGGCATCGATTGAGCGAAATCGGATCCGATGAACGTGTCGCGCGAGATGACCAGGTGCTCTGTCGCCTGTAGGTCTACCGGGATGACCACATTGTCTCCGGGCCGTATGAGCAGCACGGCGTCGCGCAGCGCGCTTTCATCCTCGACACGGCCAGCCTGCTTTGCCCTTGCCGCGGCCGCTGAAAGCGCCAGGCGCCGGCCCACCGCTCTTGGCGTCGGACCATCGCGTCGAGTGTGCTGATGGCCGCGCCGGCGGGAAGGGGCGCCGGCAAGCGTGGCGTAGTGGCGCGGAGAGGGTTGAGGACGCAGAATCATCGAAAACACGATGAATCATGGCTGCGCTTTTAGCTGTGTCTTGTGGCGGTGATCGCCGGGGCGGAAACCATCACCGACATCGCCCGCTTTGGTGACAGGAAGCTTGATCTCTTGCGCCGGTTTCGCCCCTTTCTCGAGGGCGTACCGTCTCATGATCATCTGGGCGATATCCTTGCCAGCCTCGATGCCGAACACTTCCAGCGCTGCTTTGTGGCATGGGTAGCGTCACTAACGGGCGCGCCGGAAGGCGTCGTCGCCATAGACGGCAAGACGGTCCGCCGCTCCAAGGGCTCCAGGAATGCCGAGGAGCCGATACACATGGTTTCCGCCTTCGCCGCCCGTCAACGCTTGGTGCTGGGGCAGGTCAAGGTGGCGGACAAAGCCAATGAGATCCTCGCCATTCCCAAGCTGCTGGACATGCTGGCCATCGAGGG
>NZ_JAMYLA010000122.1:0-4395 GCF_040317725.1 Mesorhizobium sp. M1396
CCTCAGACGCTTCAACGCCATCACAGACGGCTTCGTTCTCGCCTCGCAAAATCAACCCGAAGCAAATGTGTGCGCACGCTAGCCCCTTGTGGGAGAAGGTGGATCGGCGCGCCAGCGCCGAGACGGATGAGGGGTGCTGGACGCAATGAGGCGCCGGAAATCTTGCGTCCCACTTCATCAGAACACTCCTGAGGTCGATAGCGGCGAGACGTCGAGTTCCCTGGAACACCCTTCATCCGTCTCGACGCTACGCGTCGATCCACCTTCCCCCACAAGGGGAGAAGGCAGAACCAGCGCCCTCTCAAGCCCGCCGCGACCCCTCCAGCGGCACCTCCCGGTCGCTCAGCATCCGCGCTTCGCTGCGCACCCGCTGGCGTTCGTCGATGAACGCCGCCTGGATCGTAACGGTCGCTCCCGGCAGCCCGTCGGCGCGGCAGGCTGAGCAGACGATGCGGCCCGACAATGCGGCCAGCGGCGTATTGCCCGTCACTCCGAACCGCTTCAACTGATCGGGCCGCCACCAACGGTTGCGGCCGCAATCGGCGCACTCGACCGAGATCGAGGCAACATGCGCGATTGTTGGTTCCCTGCCCGGCAATGCCATCGCCCCTCCCTCGTCTTTTGTTCCTGATTTGTTCGCATATTCCTGCGTTTTGCGCCAGGAGTCGAGTCGCCGTTTTCAAACATTCCCAAATGTTTTTCTTCTATATATTTTTGAGTTATGCTTATATAAACTCGTAAATGTGAGTCGGAGGCGTAAGCCACCGCCACATCAAGCCCGGGAGTGACGATGGACGCCGCCGATTTCGCCCGCGCCTGCGGTTACACCGGCGACAGCCCAGCCCTGCTCGAAGCCTTCGAAACCATCCGCCGCGACGGTATTGCCCACGCCCGCCAGGATCACATCAGGCACAAGGCGATGATCGACGAGCTGAAACAGTCGGAGATATTGTTCCTGGCCGCGGTCGGCCCCGCGCTATCGGCTGGGGAAGCCATCGAGGATGCCGCCCGCGTCATCGCCTGCTGGCGCAACATGCCGCGCTGGCGCCAGGAGCGGCGCCTGCCCGATCTCGTCAGGGCCAAACAGCAACGGCTCGTGGCGCGCTACTTCCGGCGGTACAGCGAGCGGCTCTGGGCGCGCGAGGCGGCGTGAGGACTGGACCAGCCATTTCCGGGTTCCATCAGCTATCTTGTCTTTCCAGACTGCACCCGGGTGGCGATCGTTCGACGTGCATGATTTGGAATGTTCAAGACTGCCCGCTCAACAGTTCAGACCTGGATAAGGGCCGGCGCGGGAACCATCGCCGCTTTGTTCGTCGCCGGGCCTGACGGGTGCCTTCGGCGCCCTACCCACCCAGGCCCCGCACCTCGGTCACGTCGGCGAAGCGCTCGCGATCCAAGGAAATGGCTACAAAGCCGTTGCCGGCGAGATGCAAGGTCACCTGCTCGTTGGTGATCGTCACACGTTCGACCAATCTGGCATGGTGATCCGCCAGACGTGCGGACACTTCGGTATTTACAGTGGTCCCCGCCTCATCGGAAAAGCTTATGCCAATTCCGTATCCGGGCTCGCCGCTGTCAATGCTCTTGATCGACTTTCCTACCAACCTTTCGGCTAAGGGCCCTCATGACTTCCTGCTCATCTTGGACGAATGCCTCTCCGGCGGCGTAGCCGCCCGTCCCGCCTCTCTCACCGTCTCACCCGCGACTTCAGCCACCGGTCGAACGCCACCGCCAGGATCAGGATCAGTCCGATGACGATGCTTTGCGTGTAGGAGGAGACGTTGTTGAACTGCAGCCCGTTCTGCAGCACGCCGATCAATGCCGCGCCGACCACTGTGCCGCCGACCGAACCGATGCCGCCGAACAGCGAGGTGCCGCCGATGACGACGGCCGAAATGACCGTCAACTCGTAGCCGATGCCGGCGACCGCCTCGGATGAGTTGAGCCGCGCCGACAGCACGAAGGCGGCGAGCCCGGCGAAGAAGCCGACGATGACGTAAACCGAGATCAGGATGCGGTCGACGCGCAGGCCTGACAGGCGGGCCGCCTCGGCATTGCCGCCGACGGCATAGACGGCGCGGCCATAGCGCGTGTAGCGCAGCACGATGTGGCACAGGATGGCGGCCGCCGCGAAGATGAGCGCCGGCACCGGCACGGGGCCGATCAGCCCGGTGCCGAACCAGCGCATCGAGGCGTCGAAGCCCGAGATCGGGCCGCCATTGGAGATGGTCAGCGTCAGCCCGCGAAACACCGTCAGCCCGCCCAGCGTGACGACGAAGGGCGGCACTTTCAGCCTGGTGATGACTAGCCCTTGCACGCCGCCTGCCGCCGCCCCCACAACGACGGCGGCGAGCAGCGCGGCGAACCAGCCATAGCCTTGCGTGCCGGAGGTCGACAGCGACAGCGTGTTGGCGGTGCCGCCCTTGGCCACCACGGCGGCGACCATGCCGCAGAAGGCGAGCAGCGAGCCGACCGACAGGTCGATGCCGGCGGTCAGGATGACGAAGGTCATGCCGAGCGCGATCAGCCCGGTGATCGAGATCTGCCTTGTGATGTTGAACAGGTTGATCGGGTCCATGAAGCTCGGCTTCAGCACGGTGAAGACGACGATCAGAGCCACCAGGAACAGCAGCGGCCCGAAACTCATCAAAAGCCGCGCGAAATTGATGCCGCCGCGCTGTTCCTCCGCCACGCTCATGGTGTCTCCTTGCGGTCGAGTGCCATCAGTTCCATCAGTCTTTCTTCGCTTGCCTCGACGCCCGGCATCTCGCCGGTGATGCGTCCGCGGCGCATGGTCACGATGCGGTCCGAAACCGCCAGCACCTCGGGCAGTTCGGACGAGATCATCATCACCGCAATGCCGCGCGCCGCAAGCCGCACCAGGATCTGGTGCACTTCCGTCTTGGCTCCGACATCGACGCCGCGCGTCGGCTCGTCGACGATCAGCACCTTGGGATCGCGCGCCAGCCAGCGTGCCAGGACCACCTTCTGCTGGTTGCCGCCCGACAGGCCCTCGATCGCCTGCTCGGCAGAAGCCATGCGGATCGACAGCATCTTCCTGAAGCCGGCGAGCGCATCGCGCTCGCGCCGCTCGGCCATGAAGCCGAAGCCGTTGCTGAAGCTGCCCAGCGAGGCGACGGAAAAGTTCGGCAGGATGCCGAGTGCGGCAAAGATCGCCTGGTGCTTGCGGTCTTCCGGCACCAGGCCGATGCCGAGCGCGATGGCATCGGCGGGTGATGCCGGCGCTATTTGCTTGCCGTCGAGCGTGATCGTACCCGCCGCGATGCGGTCGGCGCCGAAAATGGCGCGCGCCAGTTCCGTGCGGCCCGAGCCGACAAGGCCGGCGACGCCGAGGATTTCGCCGGCCTTGAGGTCGATGTCGACACCGTCGAGCACGATGGCGTGCGGCGCCTCGGGATCGCGCACGGTGCGCAGGCCGCGCACCGACAGCACGACATCGCCGGCGACCGCGCGCTGCGTCGGCCGCGCATAGAGCTCCGATGCCGCCCGGCCGACCATCTTTTCGATGATCCTGGGCAGCGCGATTGGCCCACCCTCGCGGTTAAGATGCCCGGCCAGCCTGCCGTCGCGCAGCACCGTCATGCGATCGCAGATGGCGGAGGCCTCCTCCAGCCGGTGGGTGACGAACATGATGGCGACCTTGTCCTTGCGCAGCCGATCCATGATCGACAGCAGGCGCTGCACCTCGGTCTCGGTCAGCGCCGATGTCGGCTCGTCCATGATGATCAGCCGGCTTTTCAGCGACAGCGCACGGGCAATCTCGACCAGCTGCTGTTCGGCCACCGACAGCGCTGAAACCGGTGTCGTCGGATCGATCGACAGGCCGACGCGGGCGATGATGTCGCGGGAGTCTCGCTCCATGCGCCGCCAGCTGACCAGTCCGAGCGGACCGAGCGGCGCGCGGCCGATAAAAATGTTCTCCGCCACCGTCAGCGTCGGGATCAGGCTGAGCTCCTGATAGATGGTGACGATGCCGAGCCGCTTGGCATCCTGCGGGCTCGATGGCTGATAATCGGCCCCGTCGAAGATGATGTGCCCGCTGGAGGGCGGCATGACGCCCGACAGGATCTTCAGCAGCGTCGACTTGCCCGCGCCGTTTTCGCCAAGCAGCCCGAGGATTTCGCCGGTGCGGATGTCGAGCGAGACATCGCTCAGCGCGGTCACGCCGGAAAAACGCTTGGTGATGCCCTCGACGGCGAGCAGGATGGGCGATGGGGCGTTGGCTTCAGCTGGCGACAAGGGGTGCTCCCGGATTGCGGTTCATACCAGCCCCTGTCAGCGCTTGAACACCCCCCTCTGTCCTGCCGGACATCTCCCCCGCAAGGCAGGGCTGTCCGGGGAAATTTATTCATATATGAAGGCCATCTGATT
>NZ_JAMYLA010000123.1:0-4021 GCF_040317725.1 Mesorhizobium sp. M1396
GCCGGACATCTCTCCACCCGTGGGGGAGATGTCCGGCAGGACAGAGGGGGGCGCGAAGGAACTCGACGGCGGGTGCTGGGTTCTTTCGCTCCGCTCACCCGATGCCACCCGTGACCGCATAAGCGCCAGCCGTGCGCCCGTCCCCCAAGCGCACCACCGCCGTCACGATCGAGCCATACGGGCCGCGCCAGGCGCTGTGGAACCGCCGATGCTCGGCGGCCGGGACAAACGCACGCCCGCTAAAGCGTGCCCCGCTCCGCTGCAGGGCGGCCGCCTCGCCGTTGATGTGCACTTTGACGCTGGCCGCCTCGGCGGCTTCACCCGGCAAGTCAAGGGTGATGACGATCTCGTCCTGATCGCCGGAAGGCCGCGTCTCCGCTGCGAGCGTGATGGTGAGCGGAGACGCCTTGGTGTCGGCGGCTTGGCCGGGGCGGTCCACAAACACATCGTCGGGCAGCTCGGGCGTGCGCGGCGGGCGGCTGCGGCGTTGCGTGGAGCGTTCGAAATCGCCGGCCATGCGCAGCAGTCTTTCATCGTCATAGGCCTTGCCAGCAAAAGTGAGGCCGACCGGCATTCCGATATCGGCCATGGTTCCCATCGGCACGGTGACGGTCGGGATGCCGAAATGGCGCCAGACCAGATTGCCGTTGGCGACCCAGGTGCCGTTGCGCCAGGCAAGGGTGGCGGATGCCTCGTTGACGTCGGCGTCGGACGGCCCGACATCGGCGGCGGCGGGCAGCACCACCGCCGCGATGTCCAGCGCATCCAGCCAGTCCTCGAAATCGATCCGTCTCGTCGCCTCCAGCCCCTTCAGGCCATCCTCGAGTGTCGGAATGTCTGCAAAAGGCGTGACGCCGGATTTCGCGCGCTCGACATACTCGGCCAGATCGAAGCCTCCTTCATAGCGGTCGGGCAGCGTGCCTGGCGGCCGCGGGAAGATTTTCGGGCCATCGACCGAGGCGAGATCGGGCAGCGCCGGGTCGGCATTGGCGCGTAAAAAGTCGTCCCAGCCCCAGATGCAGAGATCCCAGAGTTCGCGCTCGGCGAAATCCGGCGGCACCAATCCGCGCTCGACCATGCCGCGCGCGCCGGGGCGGTCGCGCTCGTAGTTGGAGACGACAGGGAAATCGACCTCGATCACCTCGGCGCCAAGCCGACTGAGATCGACGGCGGCCTGCTTCCACAGGGCCAGCACGGACTCGCGGGTTTCGATCGGCTTGTCCGCTTCGCTGTCGCGGCCGATATACATTTTGGGCACTCCAAGCCGCATGCCTTTCAGAGATCCGGCTAGCGGAAGATCGCTATAGCGTGGCGGCCGCACCTCGGAGCTTTTCGGCAGGGTGACCCAAGGCTGCGCACGCCAGAAATCGCCTCGCGTCTCAGGGTCGTCGGCGACGATCACGTCGAGCAGTTCGAGCATGTCGGGGACGCTGCGCGTATGCGGCACCACGACATCCATGGTCGGCACAAGCGGCCAGTTGCCGCGCACCGAAATGACGCCGCGCGACGGCGTGTAGGCGACCAGCGCGTTGTTGGTGGCGGGCGCCCGGCCGGACGACCAGGTTTCCTCGCCCAACCCGAAGGAGCAGAAGCTGGCCGCTGTCGCCGTGCCTGATCCGTTGGACGAGCCCGACGCGAAGGCGGCGGTCAGGTAATCGGAATTGTAGGGGCTCTCGGCGCGGCCATAGACGCCGCGCTGCATGCCGCCATTGGCCATTGGCGGCATATTGGTCAGGCCGATCAGCACGGCGCCGCCGGCGCGCAGCTTGGCAATGGTGAAGGCGTCCTCATTGGCAATGAGATGTTCGAAGGCCGGCGAGCCGGCGGCGACCGTCAGGCCCGACACCTTGTAGCTGTCCTTGGCGGTGTAGGGGATGCCGTCGAGCGGCCCGAGCACAACGCCGTCGCGGCGCCGCCAGTCGGAGGCGGTCGCTTCAATGAACATGTCAGGATTGAGCACCGGGACGGCGTTGAGGGCTATGCCGTGCCGGTCGAAATGCGCAATGCGCCTGAGATACGCCCCGACCAGCTCGACGCTGGTGACGGTGCCGTCATCGAGCGCGCGGCGCAATTGGTCGATCGTCGCTTCGACGAGATGAAGGCCGGCATCGGTCATCACGGGTCCCACATTTCCACGCACCATGGATGAGTGAGGTGGCCAGCTTCGGCAAGAGCCTATCGCGGTCCTCGTTGGAACTTTTGTCCGGCTGGCGATTTTGGATGTATGGTGCGATTCCGGACGGCCAGGAGGGTGTTGCCGATGACCTCGAAATGCGTTGCGATCCTAGCTCTCGCTGTGGCAATGGGCTCAAGCCTCTGCGTCCCGGCCTTCGCTGGCGACCGGCATCACGACCGCCGGGTCCAATCCGAACGCTACGTTCCCGCCGAAGGCGATCTCATCGACATCCTGTTCGGCGGTCCGCGTTACTACGACCAGCAACTGGTAACGACGGCGGCCGGCGCGTGCTCCTACCATCGCGTCGGACCGGACGCGAATGCGTTGAACAAAATCAACGATCATCATTGCGGGAAGTAGGGCAGTAGGCAGTAGGCAGTAGGCAGTAGGCAGTAGGCAGTAGGCAGTAGGCTACGCTTCAACGCTGGCCGCTTTCCCTTCATCCGCTCGATGATCTCGGCCATCAGCGCCAGGTGGCGGCTGAGTCGGTCAGTGGCTTTCGCCACGGCATGCCCCTTTACGCCAGCGATTCCGCATGTCTTAGGCATGTCTTATAAGAAATTGAGACGCACCAAGATTTAAATTGATGCTCAGAGATTTTGGCCAGCTTTCGCGTTGCATCCAATCCGCTTGAGGATGTCCTTTACGTGCCCACGTGTGGCTGGATCAGCGTCCGTGCCGCGTCTTTGCCTGCCGCGAGGATGCGATCGGATAATTCGGTCTCTTTCACGGCGCGGGCCATTTGAAGCGCACCGATGAGCGTCGCAAAAACAGCAAGCGCCACGCCTTCCGGGTCCTTGGCCCGCGGAAATGCCTCGGCCAATTGGCGCACCAAAGCCAGCAAGTGGTCGGTATAGGCGTCGCGCGTTTCAGGTGGCTGACGCGCGAGTTCCGGCAGCAGCGCGGCTGACGCACAGCCTTTTCCCGGATTGTCCCGATGCTCGGCCGACAGATATGCCTCTATGGCCATCGACGGGCCACCCGAGGCCAATGCTTCCGCCAGCTGCTGCGCCTGAAGCTCCATGGCTGCCGCCACGCTTTCGCGCACAAGCTCCGCCTTGGATTGGAAGTGGGGGTAGAAGGCGCCGTTCGTCAGCCCGGCGTCGCTCATGATGGTTGCCAGTCCGGACGCGGCTATGCCGTCGCCGCGAAAGCGGTCGGCGGCTACCTCCATGATCCGGCTGCGTGACGCGTCTTTCCGGCCCTTTTCGTAGCGCATGGCTGCTATTCCTCCTTGCTATTGCATTATAGCCATAATCTGATAGTATGACTGTAATTCAACGGGCACAAAAAAGCTAGCCCCCATGAGTTTGGAGCACGAAATGAATATGAATTCGGGAAAAACCGCGATCGTTACCGGAGCCTCCTCAGGCATTGGCCGCGCCAGTGCCGAGGCGCTAGTGCGGGCAGGGTTCACTGTCTTCGGAACGAGCCGCCGCAAGGCCAACGGCCCGGACGGGGTGACCATGCTGATTTGCGACGTGACCGACGGTGAGGCCGTCGCCGCACTTGTCTCAACGGTGCTCGCGCAGACCGGCCGGATCGACCTGCTGGTCAACAATGCCGGCGTCGGTCTGCTTGGAGGCGCCGAGGAATCCTCGGTGGCACAGGTGCAGGCCCTGTTCGACGTCAATCTGTTCGGTGTCATCCGCATGACCAATGCGGTGTTGCCGTCGATGCGGCGGCGCGGCGAAGGACGCATCGTCAATATCGGCTCGGTATTGGGACTCGTGCCGGCGCCGTATTCAGCGCATTATTCGGCGGTCAAGCACGCGCTCGAGGGCTATTCGGAATCGCTCGATCACGAGGTTCGTGCCTTCAATATCCGCGTCTCGGTCATCGAGC
>NZ_JAMYLA010000124.1:0-3977 GCF_040317725.1 Mesorhizobium sp. M1396
GCATCGCGCCAGACGGAAGCCGGTGGATATCGTCGCGTCCGGCTTTTCTCCTTCCAGTGCGCGTGCTCGGCAAACTGTTCCGCCGCCTGTTCCTGACCCGGCTGGACGCGCTGCACGACGCCGGTCGGCTCGCCTTCTTCGGATCGGCGGCACACCTGGCCGACCGTCGGGCCTTCCTGCGGCATCTGAAGCCTGTTCGCAGCAAGCGCTGGGTGGTCTATGCCAAGCCGCCCTTCGCCGGACCCCAAGCGGTGCTCGCCTACCTGTCGCGCTACACTCACCGGGTCGCCATCTCGAACCGCCGCCTGATCGCCTTCGACGAGGCTGGAGTCACCTTCCGCTACAAGGACTATCGCCGCGATGGTGCCGAGCGCCAGCGCGCCATGACGCTTGCAGCCGACGAGTTCATCCGCCGCTTCCTGCTCCATGTCCTGCCGCGTGGGTTCCACCGCATCCGTCACTATGGGCTGCTCGCCGGCTCCGCCCGCAAGGCTAGCCTCGCAGTCGCGCGCGAACTGCTGGACGTCGCTCCGCCGCCCGAAGACGACACTCCGGAAGAGCCGGCTGACGTCCGCCCGCCTTGCCCTTGCTGCGGCGGGCGCATGGTCGTCATCGAGAGGTTCGAACGGTGGTGCCAGCCTCGTGCACCGCCTGCCTCAAGAGCGCCGAACCGGGAGAACGCCCCATGACCCGGCATGGCCAAGTTGCTCGTACGACCGCGCCACGCCGGCGCCGGTCAACGGGATGTTATGTGCACGTTGCCGTGGCGCCGGTCGTCACGCATACCAATGCCGCTGGAATCAACCCTACAGGCTCTGCGATCTGGCCTGGAAGCGGCTCCCACGACATCCCCACCGCATCCTATGCGGAAGTTCGCGATAGGCGCTGGCACACCCCGAGGCACAAATCCCCATAGGCAATCGTCTGCGGCCCGCGGGTTCCTGCATGAGAGACTTTCGTACGCCTGACGGCACCCGAAACCCTTAAGCATAGTCGCCGTCCGTCGATCCCTCACCAATCCTGGAAGCTGCGTCGGCTTGCCGCGATTTTGGTCGATCTCGCGTGCCGCCGGCTGATGGGCACGTGAAGCCGGCGTCTCCAATGCGCTTTTCCCAAGCTTGTGGTACTATCAGTCGCGCAGTGTGATGCTATCCAATGGGGGCGGTCATGGAGCGAAAGCTCGCTGCCATTCTTGCCGCGGACGTGGTCGGCTACTCCGCACTGATGGAGCAGGACGAACAGGGCACGTTCGAGCGTCTCAAGGCCGGCCGCAAGGAACTATTCGAACCCGAAATTGCCCGCCACCATGGCCACATCTTCAAGCTGATGGGCGATGGACTGCTGGCCGAATTCGGCAGCGTCGTGGAGGCGGTCGAATGTGCCGTGTCGTTGCAGCACGCCCTGGCGGAACGCAACGCCGCCGTTTCCGAGGATCATCGGACTCGCGTCAGAATCGGGATCAATCTCGGCGAGGTGATTGTCGAGGGCGAGGACCGATATGGCGAGGGCGTCAACGTCGCTGCCAGGCTCCAACAACTAGCGGAACCTGGCGGCATCTGTGTCTCGGCAAAGGTCGCAAAAGAGGTTGAGAAGAAGTTGGCTTTCGGCTTTGAGCCGATGGGCCAACAGAAGCTGAAGAACATCGCCGAACCGGTGCAGGCGTACCGGGTGCTGCTCGATCCCGCGGTGGCGGGAAAGCCCATGGCTGTCAATCGACACCCACGCTTCAGGCGCAATCTGGCCGTCGCTATTGGGGTCCTTGTTGTCGCAGTATGCCTTGCAGCAGCGTGGTGGCGACCGTGGGAGTCACCGCCTCGGCCCACCGCTCTGACGGCCAATGCGAAAGCCGACACCCGGCCATCCCTCGTCGTGCTTCCATTTGACAATCTCAGCGACGACAAGGCGCAAGGTTATCTGGCTGACGGCTTCACCGAGGACCTGACCACAGAACTTGCACGCGTGCCCGGCCTGTTCGTCGTATCGCGAAACGCGGCTTCCACCTACAAGGACAAGGAGACTGAACCCGCTGAGGTCGCCGCAGCGCTTGGTGTCCGGTACATACTGGAGGGCTCGATACGTCGGGTCGGCGACGACATGCGGATCAACGCGCAATTGATCGATGGCTCGACCACCGGTCATCTCTGGGCAGAACGTTTCGACGGCCAGTGGACGGATGTGTTTGCGCTGCAGGACAAGGTCGTCGTCAGCATCGCGGGCGCGCTCAAGCTCCGTCTCGTCAGCGCCCAAGGCAAGGCAGATGTCGCGGGGGGCACGCGCAATCCTGCAGCCTACGAAGCTTACCTCCAGGGCATGGAAATCTACAATCGTCGCAATACTCCAGACGAGTTTGCTCAGGCGGTGAGGTTTTTCCAGCAGGCGCTGGAACTCGATCCGGATTTCGGCGCGGCGGCAGCCTCGCTCGCGTGGTCCTATTGGGACATGGACGGGCCGCGGGGCAAAGCATTAGTCGTTTCGGACATCGGTGCGCTGTACAACGTCTACAAGTACCTAGGGGAGGCGGCCAAGCATCCTTCGCCGTCCTACTATCAGCTCGTCGCCAGTTTGCTGGTTCGCGAGCATCGGTCCGACGAGGCAGTCGCGGTTATGTTCAAGGCAGTGGCGCTCGACCCGAGCGATCCCCTGAACTATGTCGGGCTGGCAGAAGCCCTGAATTTCAATGGCAGGCCGAACGAGGCGCGAGACTACCTCGTCGCGGCCAACCGTGTCGACCCAGGCGGCAATGACCATCGGCACTACTTGGCTGGGCTGGCTGAATTTGGCCAGGGTCGTTTCGAGGAAGCTGTCGACTACCTTGAAAGGATCGATCTCCAGTCGCCCGATCCATGGCCGAAATTCTACGGCCTGCAGGTGTTGGTTTCGGCCTACGCACATCTCGGGCGCAGCGACCAGGTCGCGGCCTATAGTGACAGGCTAAGGAACGTCATGTGGGAACGAAAGGATGGAGGGGCAAACCAGCTGGTCACGCAGAGATACTTTGTGTTCATGAACCCGGCTGACATCGGGCGTCTGCTGGACGGCCTGGACAAGGCCGGTTTGCCGGAGTTGCCGGAAGAGGTCGATCTGGATGCCAAGGACCGGCTTACCGGTTCGGAGATCAGGTCGCTCATCCTCGGTCGTGACCTGCGCGGGGGAGGCGCATGGATAGACAAAGAAACCAGCTGGGTGCAGCAGAACTTCCTGTGCGACGCCATTCCGAAAGTTCAGACAACCTGCGGCGCGATCTTCCGCAATCCTGCCGGGACGCCGGAGCGACGCAACGAGTATACGGCAGTCTTCCGTTTCGATCGTTTTGAGTTTTCGACCGTCAAATAAGACCACCCCGGACCTGCCGGCGATATTCCATTCCGAACCGAAACTGCTTGCGGACCTTTCTGCCCGCTGATCCCGCCACGACGAGCGCAACGCAACGGTCTCGACCGACGCAAGGTGATGATGCAGTAAATGACCGCCTCAACGCTTCGCCTTCGGTGCCTCCGCCCGGAAGCGGACATCACGGGTGACAATGCTGGAGGTCATGTTCGCGCCGATGTCTGCCGTAGAGGTCAGACTTGACGATTCCTGAAAAGCCGACATCGCCGGCGACCACGTTGGAAATCATCGTTGCGCCAGTTTCGGCCATCACGCCAACCGAAAAAGGGACGGTCCGCATCTGGAGCCATTGCAACAGAAGCCAGGTTGTTGGTCAGAGGCCTCCTCTCAGGCCGCGTGAGGTCTGGAGCATTCGAACCCGGCTGCAAGTGTCAGCCGTGGTAAGGACTTGACACTTCCATATTGCCATCGACCGCAAACTCGAGGTTGCAACCTGGTTGCCCATCCCGCTTCAACATCGCGCAAGGAAGACATTCGGGCCCAGGTGCCGTTTGGCGAATTTGATAGTGTCCTGAAGGTTCTGCAAAAAGTTTTGGAGAGAGAACGGCGCTTGCTCTGAGGGGCGAGCGGCCATGGCACGATGGTGA
>NZ_JAMYLA010000125.1:0-3790 GCF_040317725.1 Mesorhizobium sp. M1396
GCTCGAGCGGCTCGACCTCGTACGTGCGCAGATCCGCGTCATCGAACAGGACCGCCTGTGTAGGTTCACCGCGGCTCCGGATGCACCAGGAGGCCGGCATGCGATGGTGCGCCTCATCGCACGGATCATTGGCGTCGGTGTCGAGACGGCGGACATGCTGGTCCACGAGATCCTGTCGCGCGGCTTGCGCGATCGCCGCGCGGTGGCGCGCTATGCCGGGCTCACGGGGTCGCCGGATGAGAGCGGCAAACGCCGCCGCGAGAAGGGGCTGGCACGCGCCGGCAGTGCCCGCGTGCGGCGCGGTATGATCCAATTGGCCTGGCGCTTTCTCCTCTTCCAGAAGGACAGTGCCCTTTCCAATGGTTCCATACGCGTACGGCCGACGGCCGCAAAGCCACGCGCAAGACGATGATCGTCGCGCTGGCGCGCAAGCTTCTGATTGCGCTGTGGCGCCTCGTCACCACGGGCGAGGCGCCACAGGGCGTCAGTTTGCGTGCGGCGTGACGGGGCATGTGGGAAGAGGAGAGCAAACGCACACCCAATTGGCTGGCCCGCAGCAGGGTTTGCCGATGATGATCCGAGGTGCGGCAACCCGAAGCTACACATGGTCCTCGGACCGCGGACGTAGAATGGGCCCGGCGCCCCGGAGCTTCGCCCACCGATGCGCATGCTGCATCATGGTTCAGATCCACTGAGATCGACCGAATACAAGTCTGCCGCGCGGCACCCGCGCCTGCTTATGGCGAACTCCGCCTCGGAATCCCATTGTCGGCACCTCGCAGGGCTCCCTGCCGACCGAGCAAGCATGCCGCCGTGCTCGTGACCGTCAAGGACAAGTCGCTGCGCGATCGGGCCTGCGGCCCAGCCTTGACCGCCACTGCGCGCGGCAGCCAGCGCGAAGGTAGGTCGGGAAGAGGAGATGGCCGCCAATCAGCCGAACTAGGAGATGGATGATATGAAGCAAGAGCTGGCTTGACAATCATCGCCCCATACACGTGTAGCTGGCGGCTTGGTCGCCGCGCTCTCCGGCATGAGGCCGGGGTGATCAGCGTGCCACGGCTGGCAGGCTGATGAGAGGATCATCGCTCATTTGGCCGATGGTTTCCAGCGTCATGTATCTGGCGCGCTGGACAGCCCATTCATCGTTCTGCTCGAGCAGGAGCGCGCCGACGAGGCGAATGATGGCGTCGTCGTTGGGGAAGATGGCGACGACCTCTGTGCGTCGCTTGATCTCGCCGTTGAGACGCTCGATGGGATTTGTCGAGTGGAGCTTGGCGCGATGCTCCTTGGGGAAGGTCATGTAGGCCAGCACATCAGGCTCGGCATCGTCCATGATCGTCACCAGCTTCGGCACCTTCGGCCGGATCTGGTCGGCGACTGCGCGCCATTGCAGGCTCTGCGAAAGCGGTGGCGATGAAGGCCGAGACGACCCTGCGGCCGCTCTTGCCGGCATGGGCCAGCAAGTTCCTCATGAAATGGACCCCGCAGCGCTGCCATGTCGCGCACAGCACTTTGGTGACGGCCGCCTTGAGGCCTTCGTGCGCGTCGGAGACGACGAGCTTGACGCCGCGCAGGCCGCGTCAGCTTGCGCAGGAACTCCGTCCAGATTGGCTCGGCCTCCGAGGTGCCGATCTCCATGCCCAACACCTCGCGCCGGCCGTCCCGCGTTGACGCCGACGGCAATGATGACGGCGACCGAGACAATGCGCCCGCCGCGGCGCACGTGGCATCGATCCACAGGTATGGCCAATCGCCCTCGATCGGCCGTTCGAGGAAGGCCTTCACCTTGCCGTCGATCTCTTCGCACAGCCGCGAGACCTGGCTCTTGGAGATCCCGCTCATGCCCATGGCCTTGACCAGGTCGTCGACGGAGCGGGTCGAGATGCCCTGGACGTAAGCTTCCTGGATGACGGCGGTCAGCGCCTTCTCGGCCATGCGGCGTGGTTCGAGGAACCCGGAAAGTAGCTTCCCTTCCTGAGCTTCGGGATGCGCAGCTCGACCGTGCCGAGCCCGCGTCTCCAGTCGCGCTCGCGGTAGCCGTTGCTCTGCGCCAGCCGCAGCGCATTCTTCTCGCCATAGGCGGCGCCGGTGGCGGCCCCCACCTCCAGTTCCATCAGGCGCTCGGCGGCAAAGCCGATCATCTCGCGCAGGATATCGGCGTCAGGGGTCTTCTCCACGAGCGCGCGCAGGTTCATCATGTCGTCGGTCATCGGTGGTTCCTTCGAATCAGGTTGGTGTCAGCAACCCGACCTTTACCGGGGAACATCGATGACCGCCGCAAAGCCGCTCGCTCGCGAGCGGCTTCGCTACCGCCGAGCTACACCACCTCTGGGGACGCGACCAAAATTTGCGCCCCTTTGCGCGAACAGACTATGACGCAGAAACCTGCGTTTTGCCTGGCTGCACACATTTCCCGCTTTCGAGGCGCCTCGCCAATTTCTCCGTGCCCCAGATAGCGACGAGAGGTGAGTTTGCCTTCGGCCCATTTCGATTTCACTCGTTCTGGCCGAATTCAAGAACCAAGGTCGACATTGCGTAAGGGCCACGGCCCCGGTCCAAAAACCAGCCTGCCGGGCTTCGTTCATGAGGTTTCAACAACCTGATTCGGCGGATGGATAATTGCGGCACAAAATAGCCACCCTGCACCGTCGTTGCGGGTTGCGGGCTTCCGGCTGGAGTCATTCCCGCTTGGACCTTTAGCTTTCAGCTGTAGGGATTGTTACGATCCCGCCAGCGAACATCAATAATTGCGCGCATGCATTGAGAACGCCGAATTCCTGCTTTTTTGCGGATTAAATTGCGGAAACCGGCCCAAATTGTTGCTACGTTGATGAAACGGGCACTGAGCGGTCCGATAGCGAGGATGGGCTGGACGTGACGTCCAGGGCATTGTTTCGCTTCAGAGTCCCGTGTTGCAAATTGATATGAACGTCGTCCTAAACTGTGTTGAGTAGGAGCGGCAAACAAAAACAGATGTGAGGATTTAAATGGCGTTGACCGAGCCCCCCGTCTAGGAATTCTGACGCTCGAAGGCGTGCCTGCCGGCGGCCACACGCCGTGGCCGTCCGGCACACTGCTGAATCCGGCTACCTTTGACTTTCCAATGATTTGGGAAACTGTCTCAGGAGCTTGGCCGGAAGCTGTTATCCGCGGCGAGCGAGCGCTTGAGTCGCCTTGCGTTGAAGCTGCTAGGCGGCTAGTCGAACGAGGCGCAAACGCAATTACCGCAGACTGCGGGTTCTTTATACGGCATCAGGAGGCGGTAGCTGCGGCGGTGGATGTCCCCGTCGCGATGTCTAGCCTACTGCTAGTTCCAACGCTGCTCCGTCAGCTGTCGCCGGCCGCCAAGCTCGCTATCGTTACTGCGGACTCGACTCACTGTGACGTAAACCTGCTCGGGATTAACGATCCGGCCGACCGGCAGAGGGTGGTAATAGGCGGGGGCTTCTCAAGCAGAACGTTGCAAAGAATGGAGATGATGATTGCGTCTCATCCAACTGAAAATGACATAGCTGCTTGTATTGCTGATATCGAAGATGATGTAGCTGCCTGTATAGCGCTACTCCGCGCCTCGCATCCCGATATTGCGGCAGTCTTGTTCGAATGTACTGCGTTTCCATGGGTCACGCCGGCTATCCGTCGTATAACAAAGTTGCCGATCTACGACATCACAACTCTTTGCCGGTTGACGTTCGAGTCAGTTGCCTAGCACTACTTTGGCAGTTTAGATTCGACGGCGTCGGCGAGGAGTTTCTCACAGTGGGGGCATCGCCTGGGTGGCGGCCGTGCG
>NZ_JAMYLA010000126.1:0-3544 GCF_040317725.1 Mesorhizobium sp. M1396
CGATTGAAACGAAAAGTGGCGGCCTGGGACGACGAATTCCTCGTAAGCGTCATCTCACGATAATTAACTCACCCGATTCCCCTGGTGAGAGGAAAACCAGAAATTGACACGACCCCAAAAGAAGTCTACAAGCACCTCGTCGATATTTGTTTGACTGACTTTTGTTATCCGCGCTTTCGAGCGCGCCTTTGACGAACTTCCCACATCAAAAATCGGGACAAACGACGTTGTGCATCCGCATGGCGTCGAACGAATATTTGCCATGGAAAGGGTTCGTCATGAGCACCGGCACAGTTAAATGGTTCAACGCCACCAAAGGTTTTGGTTTTATTCAGCCTGACGACGGCTCTGCCGACGTTTTTGTCCACATCTCGGCCGTAGAGCGCGCCGGTATGCGCGACATCGTCGAGGGCCAGAAGCTCGGCTACGAGATGGTCCGCGACAACAAGTCGGGCAAGATGTCCGCCGACCAGTTGAAGGCGGCCTGAAAAAAGAATTCAGCTCTCCCGGTGACCACGGATGTACTGGCACCGGTGAGTAGCGAATTCGGGCGCATGGCCGCGGAGACCTGAGTTTCCACGGCATGCCATGCGCATGAGAAGGGCGTTCCGTGCATCCCCGTGCATCCTTTTGGATGTCACCTGGTTGCGCGGCGCTCTCATGAAGGTCAGGCGGTGCCTGGCCTTTTTCATTTTGCGCGTTTTGCCGCCGAAAATGCGCTGCGCGCCGGCCTGGACGTGCTAAGGGACGCTCCAGCAATTTGAATCCGCTGCCGTATTGCTTCGTGCATGGTCCTGATCGAAGAACCGGTCTCGCTCCATCGGCACAGGCTCCTGACAGGAGAAAGATTTTGACCGCTCATTCGAAGACAGTCGAACAGGCCGTGTCCTTGTTCAGCAAGACGCAAACCCAGTCGATGTCGCTCAACCGCATCAATTCCGAGCGCGATGCCGTCAGCGAGGCGCGGGAAGCCAAGACCGCGCGCCTGCGCGAATTGCGCCTGGAGAAGGAGGCTGATGAGATGGCAGCGGCCGCGGCGCTCGCCGCTTTGCCGAAACGGGCCGGAAGACGCTGATGGCTACCAAGCGCGTGCCTCCGAAACTGATCGCCGCCGACTCGACCATCGCCGACGTGGTCGAAGGCCTCAATAAGCCGGTCGAATATGTGCGCCGGGTGCTGGAAAAGCTGGAGCGCTGCAAACGCGCCCATGGCGATGCCCAGGTGCGGCTCGGTGTGCGCGGTCGCGCCGAATGCCCGAACTACCTGATCGAATATGTCCGCGAAGACGCCAAGACCCATGAGCGCGTGACCCATCAGGACGCCGCCTACAGCGGCAGCACGCATCGCGAGCTCGCAGTGCACCACATCGCGGAAGTCAGAAACTGGTCGCCCGAGGAAATGAACATCACGGCGGTTTCGGCGCTGATCGGCCGCCTGCGCAATCCACGCGCACCATCATCGCGCTTCGTCGACGAGGACTGACATGGCCATAAAATTCTCCACCAAGGACCAGCCGGCAGCCCCGGCCGCCGCCGCGAAGCCGGCCAAGCCGGTTGCCGCGCCGAAAGGCGATGGGGCCGCCGAGACCGCGACCGATCTCTTCAAGTCGCCGGCGGATTCGCCCAAGGGCAAGACAAAGAAGAAATAGCGCCTTGCCGCAAGACGCCGATCGCGATCCTGCCGCGCCGGGGCTGTCTGCCCTGGTGGCCGCCGCAAGCCTTTTGTCGTCGCAACGCAGTGCCGCTGCTCCCTTCGACTGCCAGAGCTGCGGCGCCTGCTGTTCCTATTCGGCCGAGTGGCCGCGCTTTTCCACCGAGGACGACGCGCAGCTCGACCGCATCCCAGAAAAATATGTGGCGGCCAATCTGTCCGGCATGCGCTGCGAGGGCGTGCGCTGCTCGGCGCTGTGCGGCGAGATCGGCAAGTCGACCGCTTGCGGCATCTATGAACTCCGCCCGGATGTCTGCCGCGCCTGCATGCCTGGCGACGACGATTGCCTGATGGCGCGCCGGGCACACGGATTGCAGGTGTAGCTGCCAATCTCCCCCACATTGGCAGGGCAATCGCATGTGGATTCTTGCGAAGAGGACCCCCACCCTAGCCCTCCCCACAAGGAGGAGGGAATGCTGCCGCGCGCTCTTCTCCAATTCCTTTGGCGTCGAAACGTCGGCAGTTTGCCGATGTTAGCGCCTACGGAAGTCTCCCTCCCCCCTTAGGGGTGGGGGTACTCGTAGAGCGAGGCCTCGGCCTCCCATAAGCGATTGCCCTACCCATAAGAGGGAGATCACATTCTCTCCCCGTCTTGTGCGCCACTGTCCGGCCCGATACCTTCCCGGCGGGCAGGGCGCCGGAGGAAACCATCGTGAGCATCGAATTTCTATTGACGTCGCTGATCGTCGTGGCTTCGCCTGGCACCGGCGTTCTCTACACGCTGAGCGCCGGCCTGTCGCGCGGCGCGCGGGCCTCGATCATCGCCGCCTTCGGCTGCACGCTCGGCATCATCCCGCATATGGCCGCCGCCATCACCGGCCTTGCGGCGCTGCTGCACACCAGCGCGATGGCTTTCGAGACGCTGAAATATCTCGGCGTCGCCTATTTGCTCTACATGGCCTGGAACACGCTGAAGGAAAAGGGTGGCCTGAGCGTCGAACAGGATGTGACGCCGCGCTCCGCACGCAAGGTGATTGCCACCGGCATCCTCGTCAACGTGCTCAATCCGAAACTGTCGATCTTCTTCTTCGCCTTCCTGCCGCAATTCGTCAGCACCACCGAGCCCAACGCGCTGTCGAGGATGCTGGAGCTCAGCTCGGTCTTCATGCTTTTGACCTTCGTGGTTTTCGTCGGCTACGGCATCTTCGCCGCTTCGATCCGCAGCCATGTCGTGTCACGGCCAATGGTGCTGACCTGGATGCGCCGAAGCTTCGCCGGCGCCTTCGTCATGCTCGGCGCAAAGCTGGCGCTGGCCGACCGGTAGAAACCGGTCAGGGATCGGCTGGCGCTACCCCTCGACGATGCGGCCGCCCGCGACACGCATCAAATTGACGCCGCGCAGCGAGTTGCCGTCCGCCATGCGGTAGCGCCAGCGGATCGTCGCCCGGTCGCCAGCGACGAAGGTCTCTTCGAGGTCGAAGCGCGTGCCGAGTCCGTCGCGATCGCCGATCACAATTCGACACAGGCGGCCTTGCCGGCGTGGCGGGCACCGTCCGGCGCCAGCGTGGTGTTCTCGATCACGCAGTCTTCCGCCACCAGTCCGTCTAGCGGCGACGGGTCGTGGCGCTGAAACACGTCGTTGAAGGCACGTATGATTTCGGCCGTTTCGGCGGAGCGCCGAGCCGTTGGGCAACGCGCGGATGCCGCCGTCTGACGACCGACAGAGGCGCGGCGACCGAGGTCGCCCCAAACAAAAAGGGCGGCATCTCTGCCGCCCTTTCCGTAGCTGAAAGCTGATGGAAGCGTGGATTAGAAATCCATGCCGCCACTCAAGCCCGCTTGCGGGCTTGAGCAACTTGGATTCATGGGCGAGCTTTATGGACTTCTTAGAAAT
>NZ_JAMYLA010000127.1:0-3448 GCF_040317725.1 Mesorhizobium sp. M1396
CGGGCTCGCGGGCGGGTGGGGGTGGGTGTGGTCTTTCTTTATACGGGCCCCCCCCCCAGAGCTGTGGGTGTGGGCGGGGGCCGGGTTGGGGGGGCGGGCGCGGCCGGCGCCGCCCCCACCCCGCTGCTGCGCAGCGACCCTCCCCACAAGGGGGAGGGTAAGGATCACGGCATCAGCTGATACTCATACAGCTTCTGGTAAAGCCCGCCTTGCCTGAGCAAGGTCTTGTGCGGACCGCTTTCCACCACCTTGCCGGCTTCGAGCACCACGATCGTATCGGCCTGGTGCACGGTCGACAGGCGATGCGCGATGACGATCGTCGTGCGCCCTTCCGTCAATTGCTGCAGCGCGTCGCGGAACAGCGCTTCCGATTCGGCGTCGAGCGCGCTGGTCGCTTCGTCCAGGAGCAGGATTTCGGCATTGCGCAACATGGCGCGCGCGATCGAAATCCGCTGGCGCTGGCCGCCGGAAAGCAGTGCGCCGTTTTCGCCTACCTCGGTCTCGTAGCCTTTCGCCTGCGCGCGGATGAACTCATGCGCGTTGGCCGCCCTGGCGGCGGCGATCACCTCTTCGTCGGTCGCGCCCTCGCGCCCAAGCCGGATGTTGTGCATGATCGTGCCGGCAAACAGGAACGTGTCCTGGCTGACATACGCGATCTTTTCCCGCAGCGAGGCAAGCGTCGCATGGGATATATCCTGGCCATCGAGCAGCACCCTGCCGCTCCGCGGGTCGTACATGCGCATGATCAGGTTCAGAATAGTCGACTTGCCGCCGCCGGAAGGCCCGACCAGCGCCGTCACCTTGCCGGGCGCAAGGGTCAGGTCGAACCTGTCCAGCACCGGCGGGCCATTCTGATAGGCGAAGCTGACGGCGTCGAATCTGATCTCGCCCGGTCCGGCCAAAAGCGGCTTGGCATCCGGCTTCTCGGCCAGCGTCAGCGGCTCGTCGGCCAGTTGGAACATCATGCGCACGCCGACGATGCCACTCTCCAATGAGATGCGCACGCGCGCAAGGCGCTTTGCCGGTTCATAGGCGAGCAGCAGTGCCGCGATGAAAGCCATGATGCCGCCCGGTGTCTGGTCGCCCTCCAGCACCATAAAGCCGCTGACCACGACGGCACCCGCGATTGCCAGCCCGGCGAGCGTCTCCATCACCGGACTGGTGATCGCTTCCAGCGTGGCGATGTTGTTGGCCCGGTTCTCGACATCCGACACCGCCTTGAACATGCGCTTGCGCATCACGCCATCGAGGTTGAAGGATTTGACCACGCGCACGCCGATCGCGGTTTCCTGCATCACCTGCACGATCTGGCCGACCGAACGGAACTCAAGCGCGGCGAACTTGCGGACACGTTTCAGGATGCGGTTGACCCCATAGATGGCCAGGGGACCGACGATGAAGCAAATCAGGGACAGCGCCGGCTGTTGCACGATCATGACCAGCACCAGGGCAACCAGGGTCACCAGATCCCGCACATAGGACGTGACGATGAGGTCGAGTACGTTGCGCGCCGCTTGCGCGTTGTTGGTCATGCGGGTGATCAGGTCTGATGACGAGGTCGAGTGATAGAACTCGATGCCTTGCGCCAGGACGCGATCGTAGATCTTGCGCTGCCGTTCGGCGATGATGGCGTTGCCGACCCGGCTCATGAAATAGGCCTGGACGAAATTGGCGATGCCCTTGACGATGAAGATCGCGGCGACCGCCAGAGCAATCATGTTGACGCGATCGATCCTTTTGTCGACCACGAATTCATTGGTGATTTCGCGCAGGATCCATGCGCTGGCAGCCGTCATGCCGGCCACCACCAGCATCGACAGGACGGCGGCGCCGTAGCCAAACATATGCTGACGGAAGGATTCCCGAAGCAGCCTCACAACGAGGCGCTGGTTCTCCGTCGAGCGGAAAAAACGAAACAAATGGCTGGTCCTTGAAACCGCGACAACGAAGGCGGCTTATAGAGGGAGTTGCGGCCGGATGGAACC
Source organism: Mesorhizobium sp. M1396 (assembly GCF_040317725.1). NCBI lineage: Bacteria > Pseudomonadati > Pseudomonadota > Alphaproteobacteria > Hyphomicrobiales > Phyllobacteriaceae > Mesorhizobium > Mesorhizobium sp. M1396. The sequence continues at coordinate 1,986 of NZ_JAMYLA010000127.1, forward strand.
ATAGGCAGATGCGGCGGACAAACCACTGTTGCAAGCGGCATCGACGGGATGCGATTTTCGGCCTCGGCCACATCGGATGATTCTTTTGACGGGATGACGACAGATGGATTTTGACCTTATCGTTCGCGGCGCCACATTGCCTGATGGCAGGGTAGCCGACATCGGCATCACCGGTGAGACCATCGCGGCGATCGAGCCCACACTGCAGGGTGCCGCGCGAACCGAGATCGATGCCCGTGGCAATCTGGTCTCCGCGCCCTTCGTCGACCCGCATTTCCACATGGACGCGACGCTCTCCTACGGCATTCCGCGCATCAACGCGTCGGGCACGCTGCTCGAAGGCATTTCGCTGTGGGGGGAACTAAAGCCGCTTTTGACGCATGAGGCGGTGCGCGACCGCGCGTTGGCCTACTGCGACTGGGCGGTATCGATGGGCCTGCTCGCCATCCGCACCCATGTCGATGTCTGCGATGACCGCCTGCTGGCGGTCGAGGCCCTGCTCGAGGTCAAGAAGACGGTCGCCCCTTACATCGATCTGCAACTGGTCGCCTTTCCGCAGGACGGGTTCTACCGCTCGCCGACGGCACGGGAAAACACCCTCCGCGCGCTGAACATGGGCGTCGATATTGTCGGCGGCATCCCGCATTTCGAGCGCACCATGGCCGACGGCACGCGCTCGGTAACGGAATTGTGCGAGATCGCGGCCAGGCGCGGCCTGATGGTCGACCTGCATTGCGACGAGACCGACGATCCGCTGTCGCGTCACATCGAGCAGCTTGCCTATGAGACGCAACGCCTCGGGCTGCACGGCAAGGTCGCCGGCTCGCACCTCACCTCGATGCATTCGATGGACAATTACTACGTCTCGAAGCTGCTGCCGCTGATCGCCGAAGCCGGTGTCTCGGCCATCCCCAACCCGCTGATCAACATCATGCTGCAGGGCCGCCACGACACCTTCCCGAAGCGCCGGGGTATGACCCGGGTCAAGGAAATGCAGGCGCTCGGCATCCGCGTCGGCTGGGGCCAGGATTGCGTGCTCGATCCCTGGTATTCGCTGGGCACCGCCGACATGCTCGACGTCGCCTTCATGGGGCTGCATGTCGCCCAGATGTCGAGCCCTGCCGACATGGCGCGCTGCTTCGACATGGTCACCAATGTCAACGCGTCGATCATGGGCCTCGATCATCTCGGCCTGGCGGTCGGCAAGCGCGCAAGCCTTGTCGTCCTCGATGCCGGCAATCCGGTCGAGGCCCTGCGCCTGCGCGCCGAACGCCTGTGCGTCATCGCCAGGGGCAAGGTGGTGGCGGAGAGGACGAAGCAGGAGACCAGGCTTTCGATCGATGGAAGGCCGGGAATGGTGAACCGGCGGCACATATCCAGCTAGGGCCTGTTGAGATTCAGGATTCCACTTTGAGCCTGATTGTGATTCAAGCTTTGAATGGCGCGATTTGTACTGACGGACG
>NZ_JAMYLA010000128.1:0-3315 GCF_040317725.1 Mesorhizobium sp. M1396
AGGGGCAGCTTGTCGGTCAGTTCCTAATCGACCGGGCGGGCATCGTACGCTGGAACTTCACTGAAGTTCTGGAGGATGGCCTCAATACCTTCAAGGCGCCGAATCCGGAGGAATTGATGTCAGCGGCTTCCCAAGTTGCACATTGATGGGCTGCGGAAATAGGCGGCTGACAACTCGCTCGACGACCCCGCCCTTCCCGCTCACTACCGGGAAAGGCCGTCCTGGGTCAAAAAGCTGAAGATCGTGGATGACCGCTTCGCGCCCAAAGGACGCCGTAGAGACTGTACTGCGCCTTTCTCAATAGCAGACATTCGACTACCGGATTCGGAAGTCGCCGATGCGCCACTTGCCGACCTCAGCAGCTATAAGCGTGAACGTTTGGTATGGTGCCCGATGCGCGGGGCATCTCGCTGTTACATAGGGGTGACAAAAGCACCGCAACGGTGGCGTCGACCGGTTACACACGTCAGGAAATATCTCCGGCCTTCTGGGAGAGGCGAGTCAGCGTCCCCAGAGGCTGTGTGGGCGTGTCGTCGGTTGGCTGTTAGCGCGGCGACTGGAACGCTCCAAGCCTCGCAAGCGGGATAGCGAAATCTCGTGAAGGCAAGGTCAAGCTGCGTTCTCCGTTCTGTAACGGCGACGGGCGGCGACTGGGAGAGATGGTTACCATGCAATTGGGACGTCTGGAAGTTGGCAGGACATGGACGCGGGGCGGCGGTGCAATGACCACGCAGCGCCACCTCGCAGCCATCTTGGCTTGCGACGTGGTCGGCTATTCGCGCCTGACGGAGCGCGACGAGCGCGGCACGCTCGAGCGGCTGAAGATCTACCGGAAGGACCTCCTCGAACCGCTGGTCTCCGAACACCAGGGTCGGATCGTCAAGCTCACCGGCGACGGCATGCTGTGCGAGTTCGCGAGCGTCGTTAACGCGGTGACCTCGGCGACGGCGATCCAGCAGGCCTTGGCAGAACACGAGGCGGAGACGCCCGAGGAAAAGCGGATTCGCTTGCGCATCGGAGTCAATCTCGGCGACGTGGTCTGCGAGGAGGACGGCGACCTGTACGGCGACGGAGTCAACATAGCCGCCCGTCTCGAAAGCATCGCCGATCCCGGCACCGTGATCGTCTCGGGCACCGCCTACGACCACCTTCAAGGCAAGCTCGACTGTGGCTTCACGCCGCTCGGCGACTTGCGCCTCAAGAACATTGAGCGGCCTGTGCGGGCCTACCGCGTCGGGACCGACGCCAGCACCTCGGTGGCTGCACCGTCTCCTCTGCCCGAGAAACCCTCGATCGCGGTTCTGCCTTTCACCAACATGAGCGGCGACCCCGACCAGGAATACTTTGCCGACGGGCTGGTGGAGGACATCATCACGGGACTAAGCCGGGTGAACTCCTTCTTCGTGATCGCGCGCAACTCATCCTTCACCTACAAGGGCCGGGCGGTGGACCTGCGCCAGGTCGGGCGCGAGCTGGGCGTCCGCTACGTGCTCGAAGGCAGCATCCGCAGATCCGGATCGCGGGTGCGCATCAGTGGGCAGTTGGTGGACGCGATCAGCGGACACCATGTCTGGACCGACCGCTTCGAGGGCGACGTGAGCGATATCTTCGACCTGCAGGACAAGGTGACCGAGAGCGTCGTCGGCGCTGTCGAGCCGAGCATCCGGCTGGCGGAGATCAAGCAGGCGCGCATGAAGCCGACCGACTACATCAGCGCCTACGACCTCTACCTTCGCGCGCTGCCGCGCTTCTACAGCATGACGCGCGAAGGCTTTGCCGACGTGCGCCTGCTCACCAACGAGGCGCTCAGCATCGACCCTGGCTTCAACTTGGCGAAGGCACTCGGCGCCTATGTCCGCAGCCTATCCGTGAGCCAGTGCTGGCACGAGCCTGACGATATCCGCGGCGCCGCGCGCATGGCGCGCGAGGTCCTGGCGGAAGCGCGCGATGACCCCACGAGCCTACGCTTTGCCGCGCAGGTGATCGCTTACAGCGCGAAGGACTACGAGATGGCGCTGGGCACGATCGAACGATCCCTGCTGCTCAACCCCAATTCGGCGCAGGGCCATACGGGCAGCGGCTGGGTGAACGCACATTCCAGCCGCCCGCTCGTCGCGATCGAGCACTTTCACAGGGCAATGCGGCTGAGCCCGGTCGACCCCGAGAAGGGCATCGCGCTCTCCGGCATTGGGATGAGCTACCTGATGCTCGAGCGCTACGAGGAAGCGCTGGCATGGGGAGAACGCGCGCTGCACGAGATGCCGAACTACGGTTCCTCGCACCGGGTGGTGATCATGGCGCTGGTCAAACTCAACCGGCTGAACGAGGCGCAAGCGGCGGCGCGACGGCTGATGGAGGCGTTCCCGACGTACACGCTCACCCTGCAGAGACAGATCAACCCGTGGCTGGACAAGGCGTTTGCCGAGCGTTACGTCGAGGCGTTGGGGGTCTCTGGCGTGCCAGAGTGATTGTCGCGGTTGCAAAGCTCCTGCGCGTCACGTCCGGCCAGGCAACGTCCTTGATCCGCGTCGCCTCAGCGAACATTCTGGTGGGCATGGTTGACGCGACCCCCAAAGAACCGGAAGAGCGGCCTTGGATCGGTTGATCTGGGCGCATATGATCCTGACGCCTTGGAGGAGACTCGGATGGAAATCGGCCGCGTCGAGCGTAAGCTCTCGGCGATCCTTGCGGCTGACGTCGCCGGGTACAGTCGGCTGATGGGCGTTGACGAAGAAGGTACTCTCGACCGCTTGAACAGCCATCGCCGTGAGCACCTCGATCCCTGTATTGCCAGGCATCGCGGCAGGATCGTCAAGACGACGGGTGACGGGCTGTTGGCGGATTTCGCCAGTGTCGTCGATGCGGTGCGCTGCGCCGTCGAGGTGCAGGCCGGCATGGCAGAACGCAATGCCGCCGTAGCAACTGACGAACGGCTTGAATTCCGGATCGGCATCAATGTCGGCGATATCATCGAACAGGACGGCGACGTCTTCGGCGAGGGGGTCAACATCGCCGCGCGTCTGGAGGGGATCGCAGAGCCGGGCGGGATCTGCGTTTCCGGACGCGTGCAGGAAGATGCTGCGGGAAAGATCGGCCTGCGCTTCGAGGATATGGGCGAGCAGGCGTTGAAGAACATCGCCCGGCCGATCCGCGCCTATCGTTGGTGCCCGGATCAAGCGAAGCCGCTCGGTCCATCGCGTTCAATCGAGCGCCTGCCCGACAGGCCGGCGCTCGCGGTGCTGCCGTTCCAAAACATGAGCGGCGACCCGGAGCAGGATTACTTTGCCGACGGCATCGTCGAGGACATCATCACCG
>NZ_JAMYLA010000129.1:0-3111 GCF_040317725.1 Mesorhizobium sp. M1396
CGCGAGAGGCCGGATACATTTATGCAACTGGAATCGTCATCGGCGATGTCGCGAACCCTTGCACGGACGGGGCGGACCATACATTCTTTCCCACAAGATCCTTCAACGCGGCATTGTCGAGCATGGCGTCGGCCAGAAGCCGCTTCAGCCGCGTGTTCTCGTCCTCCAGAGCCTTCAGTCGCCGAGCCTCGGAGACATCCATCCCGCCGAAGCGGGCCTTCCATGTAAATCGAGGCGTCGCTGACCCCCGTGCTCGCGGCACAGATCGGCAACCGATACCCCGGCCTCATGTACCTTCAAAATTCCGATGATCTGCTCTTCAGAGAAGCGGCTACGTTTCATGTCCTGGTCCTCTCAATGGGCCAGAACGAACTTCAAACCGGATTAGATCAGAGGGGCAAGGTCAATGGGCCTCCGATCGTCAAGTCCCCTCTGAACGATATCTCATCGCCAGGATCATGCTTCTGTCCGTGGTCAGCGCGAAGGCCGCCACACCATGCCATCAGATCCAGAGCTGACAGATCAATCTAGGAAACGTGGTTTGCCGAAGCATTCACAGCACTACCCACGACCTTGCCAAGCCCTCGTCCCGGCGACGGGACCTCAGGAGAGCGCTGCCGTTTCGGCTCGCTCCGAACGCTCTATCTCCTATGCCATCGCTGCGGCCTTGCTCCAGCGGAACTCGGTCGCATTCACCCACATGCGATGGAGCACGACGCCCAACTTGCGGGCAAGGGCCACCTTGGCGCGCTTCATGCCCCGACGTATCGCCACGTCGAGCGCCCAGTGCTTCAGGCCCGAGAAGCGGGTCGCCCGCGTTAGCATGATGTGCGCCGCTTCAAAGAGCGCTGTTCGCACCATGGCGTCGCCGACCTTGCTCACACCACCGTCCCGATCGGGCTCACCGGATTGATATTTTTTGAGCTTAAGCCCGAAGTAGGCTCCGACCGTACTGGATTTTCCAAACCGCATCGGGTCGTCCACCGCCGAGCGACAGGTGGGCGCAACCGAGGCCCCGACCCCAGGAGTGCTCATCAATCTGCGGCAAACCTTGTCAGCGCGCGCGATCTTCAGCATCTCGCGATGGAGCTTAGTGAACTTGCACCACAACGCCGTCCGCGCCGCCAGCATCCCACCAATCACCGTCTCCAAAGTGACGTGCCCTGCTGTCAGCTCCCGGATGCGCGCTTCAAACCTTCCACGACTGACTTCTCCGACCTTCAGCCCATAGCCGCGCAAGATCCCGCGGATGCTCAGTTCAACGTCGAGAAGCTTGCCTTGCAGAAGCTTGCGTCCAACAAGAAGGGCTCGGCTATCCTTGCAAGTCACCGATCTGGCATGAACCGGGCGGTACCATCCCATCCGCAGCAGTTGGGCGATCCCGCGTGCATCTTTCCGGTCGGTCTTCACCGGCGTCGCCGAGAGCGCCGCCTTCACGTGCCGCGTTTCGAGCAAAACCGCATCGCGTCCGGCGACCACAAGCCCGGCATGCAGCCATTGCGACAATGGCCCGGCCTCGAGCCCAATGCGGCCGACAGATAATTCCAGTTCGTCGAAATAGCGGACCAGTGCCTCGGGCTCGCTGGCGACCTTGACCTCGCGCACAATCGTTCCGGTCGCGTCCACAATGCACACGCTGCTCTCCTCCAGAGAGACATCGATTCGCACATAGTGTTCCATGGCTGTTCCTCTTATGATGCTTGGAGCCGATCGCTCGGACTCCGTTTCAACACCATCATTCTGAGGGACAGCCACCCAACCTGGCTATGCTCGCAAAGGCCGGCCCATTACGGCATCTAGTCTAGTCTAAGTCTAGACACCTGCCCGTCCGGTCGTCTTCCAAAATAGCGTCAGAGATCTTCTCCGCCACCATGATCGTTGGAATGTTTGTGTTGGCACGGGGGCAGAATGGCATCACCGAAGCGTCGGCGATTCTCAAGCCAGAGACGTCGCGAACGCGGCCCGACGGATCGGTCACCGCAGTAGGGTCGGAGTCTGCCCCCATCCTGCAGCTCGACGTCGGATGCCAATTGCCCATTACGTTCTGACTGATAAACCGATCCAGATGCTGCTCGTCATTAATCAGATCTGAAATGCTAGAACCATCTGTTATGACGTGCTTAATGAGCCTGCGGCGCAGGCGCGCAGAGCTGTCCATGAACAGCGACAGAACCGAGGTAAGTCCGTAATTGATGCTATTGATCTTGCTAACCCGCTTCACTCGTGCGTTCCAAGTTGAGGGAAACGGGTCAAGCGCCACCGCCGACAGTGGATCTTGCTGCATCAGGCGGGCCAGCAAACGGAAGCCGCGCTTTAATCGCTCGGCATCCCGCTTGTCGCTCAACCAGTTGAAATCCACCACCGGCTCTACGGCATGAGAGCGATCCTTGAGCACGATGGTTCCTGTCGAATAGCTGCGATTGACCCACACACAAAGGGTACCGAGGCGCTTGCCGAGCGGATGCCAAGCCGATTTGGCACCCGCCGATATTACCATGTCCGTCGAAGGGCATCCAACGTAGCCCGAAGAGTAGCGAGCATGCATTTGAATATGCCCGCTCACATTGGGTGACATGCGATCGCCCAGCTTTAAATACGCCGAAACGCAGATCGCCGGGTGCTCCTGAAGGTTCTGGCCCACACCTTTCAAGTCTGCAACAACTGGAATACCGAGCTTTGCCAGTTGCTCTGCCGGGCCTATCCCTGAGCGCATCAGTATGGCGGGTGAATGGATCGCTCCGGCGCAAAGGATCACGGTCGAAGCGCGATACGATTGCCGGCCGGACTTGTTTTCCGTCTCGACGCCCGTTATCGCGTTTCCTGACGAGGTCAGCCGCACAACTGTCGATTCCGACAAGATTGTCAAATTGGGCCGAGAGCGGACGCTTTCGGACAAGTAGGCCATGGCAGCGGATACCCGGTGACCGTTGCGGTTGGTCAATGGAACGACGGAGTAGCCGTCACCAAATTCGCCGTTGAAGTCCGGCCTAAAATGAATACCCAGAGCGTCATATGCTTTCGACACCGCTCGGATAAAGCCGGACCAGTCTGATTGCCGCACACGCTGAATTGGCAGGGGACCTTCCTTGCCGTGAAATTCGCCCTCGAAAT
>NZ_JAMYLA010000130.1:0-3109 GCF_040317725.1 Mesorhizobium sp. M1396
CGATCCAGTACTTCCTTCTCAATGGCCATGCGATGATTCTCCTTTCCATCATCATGGCCTCACGCACAAGATTCCTGACAGTCCCCGGCAAGGTCGTACGTGTCGACAGCACCGTCACCGCAGCATTCATCCACACGCCAAGCGACAACAGCCTGTTATGGGACGCCGTGCGGGTGATGGTGCGGCTGCTCTACGCGGCCGATGCCCTGGGCAGCGCCACCCCATGGCATGATCACTGCCGCGCGGCGAAGAAGCGGGCCCGTACGATCGAGTATGCCCGCAGCCGCCTCCAACGGGTCAAGTCCTATCGCGAGCTGCTCAGGATCACCCACAAAACCCTTGCCTATCTGGACCAGGCGGCGGCGCAGTTGCCCCTGGCGACGGGCCCGGCCGGCGAACTCTGGCAGGCCACCGTCTGCCACTACCGGCCGCTGATCGAGCAGATCATCGCCCAGTCCGAGCGGCGGGTCCTGGGCGGCGAGGCGGTGCCCGCCGGCGAGAAACTGGTAAGCCTCTTCGAGCCGCATGCCGATATCATCGTCAAGGGCCGTCGCGATGTCGATTACGGCCACAAGATCAATCTGAGCAGAAGTGGCCTGATCCTGGATCTCGTCATCGAGGCCGGCAACCCGGCCGACAGCGAGCGTCTGCTGCCAATGCTGGAGCGCCACATCGCTTTTTATGGCCAAGCGCCGCGGCAGGCGGCCGCCGATGGCGGCTTTGCCAGCCGTGCCAATCTGAGCCAGGCCAAGGCCTGGGGCGTGCGCGACATGGCCTTCCACAAGAAGGCGGGCCTCAAAATAGAAGACATGGTCAAGAGCCGCTGGGTCTACCGCAAGCTGAGGAACTTCCGCGCCGGCATCGAGGCCGACATCTCCTGCCTGAAACGCGCCTACGGTCTGGCCTGCTGCACCTGGCGTGGGCTCACCCGCTTCAAGGCTTACGTCTGGTCCTCGGTGGTCGCTTACAACCTCGCCCTCTTCGCCCGCCTCACACCCAACTGACCTCCCACTCATCGGGTCGCCCTCAATGGGCATGCCGGCAAGCGCGGCCGATACCTTATGCCCGCATGACCGTTGCAAACAATCTCGGTCGCGATCTCAACGTCTCGCGCCATAACGCGCCGCAAGAACAGCATGAATTGGGCCGCCAAACTGGCTCAGAACACTCGCAAAAACAGCGTTTATGGATGCGCACTAGACTAAGCGCTGACCGCGAAGAGAAGCGAGTGACCCACGGAAACGGTCCAGAAAAAAGTGCAGAGCATCTTGACCAAAAGACCAAAACAGAGAGGCCTCTAATAAACCAGAGCGTGTCCATCGTGTGCATGAAGTCCGGCATATCCTACCATATTCGCTCGTTTGTCTAGGCCGTGGTGACGATTTAACCTATCTGAGCCAGATAGCGATGGCGGCGAGTTTAACGAAGCCCATGAAGTTGGCCAGCAGCTTGTCGTATCGTGTTGCGACGCGACGGAACTGCTTGAGCTTTTTGAAGAAGCGCTCAATGAGATTGCGCTCCTTGTAGAGGTGAGTGTTGTAGGGACGCTGGAGCTTGCGGTTGCGCTTTGGTGGAATGACGATTTCGGCTCCCGTCTGGGCGATCTTTTCGTGCAGGTGGTCGGCGTCATAGCCCTTGTCGGCGATCGTGGCACCGGCCTCGAAGCCATCGACGAGATCATGGGCAAAGGCGATGTCGTTGCGTTGTCCGGGGCTGGCGATCAGGCGGACCGGATTGCCGAGCGCATCGCCGGCGACGTGGATTTTGGTGCTCAGCCCGCCGCGAGACCGACCCAGGCCCTGGGCATCCGCCCCCCTTTTTCCTTGCGGGCGCCTGCGGCATGCTGATGCGCCCGCACGATGGTCGAGTCGATCATCAGCCATTCTAGTGGTTTCCGCTTAACACAAGAGTCCGGCTTGGGATTCCCTTTCGCGAGTGCGCATGCGAGTTTGGCGTATGCGCACAGGAATATCCCTCACCGTTTCGCCGATTGATCGCCAGCGCCTGAGCGCGCTATCGCAATGCGCCGCAGAAGCATGTTTGGCGCGCCGAGATCATTCTGTTGAGCGGCGACGGTGTGGGCACCGTCGAAATCATGCGGCAAACCGGCAAATCCAAGACCTGCGTATGGCGTTGGCGGGAGCGCTTCGCCACGGAAGGCTTCGAAGGACTGTTGCGCGACAAGACGCGGCCCTCGCGCATTGCGCCTCTCGGGCCTGAAGTAGCCGAGCGTGTGGTGGCGCTGACGTTGCAGGACCCGCCTGGCGAGACGACGCACTGGACCGCCGACAAGATGGCGGCCGCGGCCAGCATCAGCCCCAGTGCGGTGCGTCGCATCTGGAAGGCGCACGGGCTGCAGCCCAACCGCTGGCGCCAGTTCAAGCTCTCCAACGATCCGCAGTTCGTCGACAAACTGCGCGACGTCGTCGGCCTCTATGTCGATCCGCCGGCTCACGCCATCGTGCTGTCGGTCGACGAGAAGAGCCAGATCCAGGCGCTCGACCGCACCCAGCCCGGCCTGCCCATGAAGAAGGGCAGGCTCGGCACGATGACCCACGACTACAAGCGGCATGGCACGACCACCCTGTTTGCCGCTCTCAACGTGCTCGACGGCACCGTTATCGGCAAGAACATGCAGCGGCATCGCCATCAGGAGTTCATCCGCTTCCTCAACGCCATCGAGGCGCAAGTGCCGGCCAGCAAGGCCATCCACATCGTCCTCGACAACTACGCCGCCCACAAGCACCCCAAGGTGCGCGCTTGGCTCGACCGCCATCAGCGCTTCACCTTCCACTTCACGCCGACCTCGTGCTCGTGGCTCAACGCGGTCGAGGGTTTCTTAGCCAAGTTGTCGAAGCGTCGCCTCAAGCGCGGCGTCTTCCACTCCGTTGTCGACCTCCAGGCGGCAATCAACCGCTTCCTCCAAGAGCACAACCAGCAACCCAAACCCTTCTCTTGGACCGCCGACCCCGAAAAAATCATCGCCGCCGTCAAACGCGGGCACCAAGTGTTAGACTCTATCCACTAGCACTACTTTGGCAGTTTAGATTCGACGGCGTCGGCGAGGAGTTTCTCACAGTGGGGGCATCGCCTGGGTGGCGGCCGTGCG
>NZ_JAMYLA010000131.1:0-3044 GCF_040317725.1 Mesorhizobium sp. M1396
ACGTCGCCTTCGGCGCCGACGGTTCCATATCGGCCGGCCCGGGCGGTTCGAATTCAAGCGCGGGCGGAGACTTCTCCGTCCCCCCCGGCGGCATCGGCCACGGGTTCGACCTGTCGGCGCTGCTGCCGCCGACGGCCTTGCAGTTTGGTCAATTGGAGCCGCGTGAGCTGTTTCCCTCGATCGTCGACAGGCAGGTTACAGTGACGGCCACGTCATTGCTTGCTCCCAGCGAAGCGGCCAGCGAAACCGGCCTTGACGGCGGCCCGACACAATCGCCGGGCAGCGACGCGCCGAGCCATTCGGAAACGTCCAGCAAGGGAACGATCAGCATCGATGCGCCGGATGGAATTGGGTCGATCGTCATCAATGGCGTCACCGTCACCGGCGTCGGCCAGCAGATCCCGGGCGACTTCGGCTTCCTGACGATCGTCTCCTACAATCCGAGCACCGGTGCCATCGAATACAATTACACGGTGACCGAATCGGTCACGCATCCCTTGCAGGGGGATGGATTCAATCCCAACGACACGGTCCCGGACAATTTCAGCATCACTGTCACGGATGTCGACGGCGATACGGCCAGCACCACCTTTGCCGTCGCCATCGTCGACGACGTGCCGACGGCGGTTGCCGATAGCGACAGCATCGCCGCCGGCCAGTTCGGCCCCGCCACGGGCAATGTGCTTGTCGGCGGTACGGATGCGATTGACGCCAACACCACGGACGGCGTTGCCGACACCCAGGGCGCCGACGGGGCGACGGTGGTGGGCGTTGCGGCCGGCAACACCAACACCGATGTCACTGACGCGGCTACGCTCGACGTGCCGTTCCAGGGCGCCTACGGCAAGCTGACGCTGCACAGCGACGGCTCCTACACCTATGTTCGCGACGCCGGCACGCCCGGCGGCGTCAACGACGTCTTCACCTACACGATCAAGGATGGCGACGGCGACACCTCGCACACCACATTGACGATTTCGATCGGCAATTCGACGCCTGTCATCACCGACCTGACGCCGGAGGCCAATGGCGGCGATGTCGTCGTCAACGAGGCTGCATTGAATATCGGCACGCCCGGCGGACCTGGATCCGATCCGGCAAGCACCGCCGAGACCGGCGCCGGCACTTTCACCATCTCCTCGCCCGACGGCATCCATTCGCTGGCGATCGACGGCAATGCCTTCATCACCAATGGCACGTTCACCGCAGGCTCCTTCACCACCGCGCTCGGCAATACACTCAATGTGACGGCTTACAATGCCGCCACCGGCCAGGTGAGCTACACCTACACGCTGGTCGACAACGAGGCGCACGACCCCATCCAGGGTACGAACAACCTGTTTGAGAACTTCACCGTCACGCTGACGGACCAGGATCTGCAGAGCACCGACGCCACGCTCTCGGTCAAGATCGTCGACGATGTGCCGACGGCGCATGACGAAGCCTCGCAGTCGATTGCGGAAGGTGCTCCGGCGCTGACCGGGACACTGGACTTCGTCGCGGGCGCCGATGGCGCGACGGTGACGCATGTCAACGGCACGCTGCTGATCTTTGATGCCGGCACGGGCTACTCGCAGTCGGTCGACATCGGCGCGGGCACCATCCAGGTGAAGGCGGACGGGTCATACTCGTTCACGCCGGATGCCTCGGTCGATAACAGCTCCGGTCCGGTGGCGGTCAACGCGACTTACACGGTGACGGACGGCGACCTCGACACTTCGACGGCCAACATTGCCTTCACGATCACGGACGGCGCGGGCCCGGCTGCGGGCGCTCCGATCACGCTGGCGCTTGACGACCAGAACCTGAGCGACGGCTCGACGCCGGCCGGCCCTGACTTCGCCTCGAACTCGATCACCTTCACACCGGGTTCGGACGCGATCGCCTCGATCGTCTTCGGCACTGATTTGAGCGGGCTGAACACCGCCAACCTGACCTGGACCAGGGTGTCGGACACCCAGGTCGTGGGCAAGGACGGCGCCGTGACGGTGGTGACGCTGGATCTGTCGGTTGCCAACAATGTGGCGACGGTGACGGCGACGCTGAACAACAACTACGATGCACATCCCGGCATCAATCTCGACGACCTGGTCAATCTGGGCCATCTGGGCGTGGTTGCCACCGATACGGACGGTGACCAGGCGACCGGCACGGTCAACGTGACGGTGTCCGACGATGTGCCGACAGCGCATAATGAAGCATCGCAGAACGTCGCCGAGGGCGCGACGATCACCGGCACGCTGGACTTCATCGCCGGCGCCGACGGCGCTACGGTGACGCACATCGGCGCCATCCCGCTGGTCTTCGGCGGCGACGGCTATTCGCAGCCGATCGATATCGGCGATGGCTTGATCAAGGTCATGGCTGACGGCCATTACTCCTTCACCGCCAACAATTCGGTTGTCGGCACCGGCGCGGCTTCTGCAATTTACACGGTGACGGACGGCGACGGTGACACGTCGACGGCCGGCATCAGCTTTGCGGTGACGGACGCCAATGTTCCGACCGGCGGCATAGCTGCGGCCTCGGTTGACGACGACGGCCTCGCCGGCGGCAATCCAGCGAGCACGACGGGCGACCTTGCGGTCCCCAACACGGATGGTGACAACAACGAGGCGACGTTCTCGGGCACGCTGGGTGGCAGCATCGGCGGCGACGGCGCCGGCGCCAACGGCTTCTCGTTTGCAACGCTGAACGGCACCACCGGCACGGTCGGCCAGGAGAGCGTGACCTACAACTGGGACGCGGCCGGCAACACGCTGACGGCAACAGGGCCACGCGGGGATCTGTTCACGGTACATGTGACGGACCCGGCGACGGGCGCCTACACGGTGACGCTGCTCGACAACGTGTTGCAGGCCCCGGGCAACAACGAGAACGATGCGACGGTCGGCCTCGGCTATGTGATCACTGACGCCGACGGCTCGACGGCCAACGGCACGCTGACCATCACCTTTAACGATGATGGCCCTTCGATCTCGACTTCGGCAACGGTGCAGCCGGTGCTGACGGTCGACGAGACGGATCTGACCACCAATGCGACG
>NZ_JAMYLA010000132.1:0-2496 GCF_040317725.1 Mesorhizobium sp. M1396
TGTGAATCGGCGTGCAAAATTGACCCCATAAGCCGGGGAATCGGCGTCCAATTTTGACCCCCCTGATGCTTTGATTTGCGACCATCAGCTCGTCGTAGCGAGCGGATGGTGTGGGGATGAAGTCGGTGGATACGATTGCCCGGGTTCGGCGCGCCTTCCATGTGCAGGGATGGTCGCTCAAGCGGATTTGCCGCGAACTGCATGTGTCGCGGAACACCGTCCGCAAGATTCTCAGATCCGATGAGACATCGTTCTCCTACGAACGCGAGCGGCAGCCCAAGCCGAAGATCGGTCCGTGGCAGGATCAGCTTGACGGGTTTTTGAATGGCAACCGTGGCAAGGCGGCGCGCGAGCAACTGACACTGATCCGGATTTACGAAGAGCTTTGCAGCCTCGGCTACGAGGGAGGCTATGACGCCGTCCGCCGATACGCGAAGAGCTGGGCGAAGGCGCAGGGGTCGGCGATGTCGGACGCCTATGTGCCGCTGTCCTTCGCGCCGGGCGAGGCCTACCAGTTCGACTGGAGCCACGAGATCGTCCTGATCAACGGCGTGACAGTGACCGTGAAGGTCGCCCATGTCCGGCTCTGCCACAGCCGCATGATGTTCGTCAGGGCCTATCCGCGGGAGACGCAGGAGATGGTGTTCGACGCGCACGACCGGGCCTTTGCCTTCTTCGGTGGCGCCTGCACGCGCGGCATCTACGACAACATGAAGACGGCGGTGGAAACGATCTTCGTCGGCAAGGACCGACAATACAATCGCCGCTTCATGCAGATGTGCAGCCACTATCTGGTGCAGCCGGTCGCCTGCACGCCAGCGTCGGGCTGGGAGAAAGGTCAGGTCGAGAACCAGGTCGGGCTGGTGCGCGAGCGCTTCTTCACGCCCAGGCTGCGCTTCAAGACCTATGAGGAGCTGAACGCCTGGCTGCGTGACAAGTGCGTCGCCTACGCCAAGGCGCACCGTCACATCGAACAGCCGGAACGAACGATCTGGAACGTGTTCGAGGAAGAGCGCGGCAAGCTGGTCGAATATCGCGGCCCCTTCGACGGATTCCATGCGGTGCCGGCCTCGGTGTCGAAGACCTGCACGGTTCGCTTCGACAACAACAAATACTCGGTGCTGTCGACGGCCGTCGGCCGCCCGGTCGAGATCCATGCCTATGCCGGCAAGATCGTCATCCGACAGGACGGCGTGGTCGTCGCCGAACATGCCCGCTCCTTCGGGCGGAACGAGACGGTCTACGATCCCTGGCATTACGTTCCGGTGCTTTCCCGCAAGCCCGGTGCACTGCGCAACGGTGCGCCCTTCCAGAGCTGGGTTCTGCCCTCGGCGATGGAGCGTATCCGACGCAGATTGAAGGCGGCGCATGACGGCGATCGCCAGATGGTGTCGATCCTGGCCGCGGTATTGACCGACGGCATCGATGCCGTGGAGGCTGCCTGCCAGGAAGCGCTCGACCAGAATGTCTGCTCCGCCGCCGTCATCATCAACATCCTGGCGCGGCGGCGCGATCCGGCGCCGGCCGTCACCATTCTCACCCCGGACGCTCTTCGCCTGCAGCACGAGCCGCAGGCCGACTGCGCCCGCTACGACAGCCTCAGGAGGGCAAGCTGATGGAACGCACGCAGGTTCTGGAACTGATGGGGACGCTGAAGCTCTACGGGATGCGCGGCGCCTATGACGAGGTCATGGCGACAGGCATCAAGCGCCAGCACGAGCCGCCGAGGATCGTCGGCGATCTGCTGTCGGCCGAGATCGCCGAGAAGCAGGCCCGCTCCATCAAATACCAGCTCACCGTCGCCAAGCTGCCGATCGCCAAGGACATCGATGAGTTCGACTTCGACGGCACGCCGGTCAACGAGGTGCTGGTCCGGGACCTTGCCAACGGCACCTTCGTCGCCGACCAGCGCAACGCCGTGCTCATCGGCGGCACCGGAACCGGCAAGTCGCATCTCGCAATCGCCATTGCCCGCGCCCTGATCCGCAATGGCTCACGTGGCCGCTTCTTCAACGTCGTCGATCTCGTCAACCGGCTCGAGACCGAGCACCGCGGCGGCAAGCAGGGCCGTATCGCCGATTACCTCACCCGGCTCGACTTCGTCGTGCTCGATGAACTCGGGTATCTCCCGTTCGCACAAGCCGGCGGGCAATTGCTCTTCCACCTGATCAGCAGGCTCTACGAGCGCACCTCCATTATCGTCACCACGAACCTGGCGTTCGGCGAATGGCCCGCCGTCTTCGGCGACGCCAAGATGACGACAGCGCTGCTCGACCGTCTCACCCATCATTGCGAGATCATCGAGACCGGAAACGAATCCTGGCGCTTCAAGAACCGCGCCTGATCACCCCATCAAGCTGCCAAGCGCCATCCGCGCTCGCCCGGGCTGCGCAACCCTGACCAGCTCCGCCCGGGCGAACGCTGACGGCCGCGCATTACATAAGAGGGGTCAAAATTGGACGCCGATCCGGGGTCAGTTTTGGAAGCCGGTTGACA
>NZ_JAMYLA010000133.1:0-2436 GCF_040317725.1 Mesorhizobium sp. M1396
CGGTGATGATGTCCTCGACGATGCCGTCGGCAAAGTAATCCTGCTCCGGGTCGCCGCTCATGTTTTGGAACGGCAGCACCGCGAGATGGCCGCCTGGTGTGCCGTCATGCGCAAGGCGAACGGTTGGATGACGGATCGCAGGCAAGAAACCGCCGAGACGGAACGCCTGGCTCTGAAGGCAGTGGATTTGGGCAGGGATGACGCGGTTGCGCTCTCACGCGGCGGGCATGCAATCGCTTTCGTCGCGGGCGACAACAATAGCGGGGCAGCGTTCATTGATCGCGCGCTTGCGCTCAATCCGAACCTGGCTTCCGCGTGGCTATTCAGCGGCTGGGTCAGAGCCAACCTCGGCGATACGGAAACCTCACTCCAGCACCTGGCGACTGCGATACGCATGAGCCCAGTCGACCCGCTCATGTTCGACATGCAGAATGGGGTTGCAATGGCTCATCTCTACGCTGGTCGATTTGAGGAGGCATCATCTTGGGCTGAAAGGTCGTTGCGGGAAAAGCCGGACTATTTGCCGTCGTTGCGCTTTGAGGCTGCAAGCTATGCTCACGCCGGCCGAACCGAGGATGCGCAAAAGGTGGTGAGCCGAATTCTCGGCCTCGATCCTGGCCTACGAATTTCTAATCTCGCCGACGTCGTTTCAACTAACCGTGCGGCCGATGTGGCTCTGCTTTCAGAAGGTTTGCGAAAGGCGGGGCTGCCGGAATAGCGCTGCCAGGCTGGCGCATCGATCGCGAGTTGGTAGTTAAAACGTGGGCAGCCTGCTCTTCACCGAGAACGGGCTTGTGGTCGAACCGGCGCAGGTCCCGATCTCGGCATTCCGTTCGAGGGGACGAGAGGGTCATTGAACGCCACGTGAAGGGCTCTGCAAAGCCACTGGATCGGGCACTTCGGCGTGTTTCGAAGACACAGGGTTTGTGAGCTCCGCTTTGAGCGAGAGATAGGTGCCTCACCGGACAGGCGGATCAAACCCCGTATTGCGGTGGCGCCAACGGACTCTTCGGGAACGACATTTTAGAGAGTGTCACCGCGGGCTCAGTCGCAGACTTTTTCAACAGTTGTGTGCGTCAAGTTCTGCAAAATGGCTTGGCGGTGACGTCGGTGTGTCCGCCGCGCAGCCCCCGTGTTAGCGGCGCGGCGGACACGGGCCTCGGCTCATGCGGCCAAAGCCGTCAAGCTCTCCTTCTTGTGCTCGCGTAGATGCTCCATGTTGAGGTAGCGGGTCGCCTCGAGCCAGTTCTCGGGATCTTCACGGCCAGCGCCCGAAACAGCCGTAGGCAGCTCTGCGGGTTGGGGAAGATGCGAACCACCAAGGTGCGCCGCTTGATCTCCTGGTTCAGCCGCTCCAGCATGTTCGTCGACTTCATGTGCTTGTGATGGGGCAGCGGCAGCCGATAAAAGCTCAACGTCTCCTCGATGTTGTCCTCTACCCAGTTCACCAGCTTCGAGTATTTGGTCTGCCATTTGGCAATCCACTACGCCAGATCGCGCTTGACCTCGGCAAGAACGCGCCGGTCGTAGAACCATCTGAGCTCCATCAGGCGATCGACGCGACGGGCGCCAAGGGCCGTACCGGACTCTATGTTCCCTTCACGATTCTGGGTTTAGTCGGTCGGCGAGATTGAGCCGCGCTCTCGAGGCCCAAGGCCAGCTGCTTCTCGTCTTCGATGGCGCGATCGACTGCCTCAATTTCCTCTTGGAGCGCCTTCAGCTCGGCTCCGTAGCTGGAGCCATCGCTGTCCCCTATCTGAAAGCCACTTGCCCGCATTGCGTCGCGAGTATGGTGCACGTTGCGGACTCCTTCGCGTCGAGTCGCGACCAGGATTTCCCTGAACTCTCCAAGACGTTCAACGTGATTGCGAGTCATTGCGTTCTCCTATTTTTGTCGTTCATTGTCGCCGACGGCGATTCAAAACGGCTAAAATTTACGGCGCAGAGAGTTTAAGTGATTACAGGAGATACTCTCGACAAAGCATGAGTGCGGAAGCTCAAATTTGAACGTTTTGCAATAACGTGGAGAGCACGGCAGGCGGAAATTGGCTCGGGGCCTGACCGATCATAGACCAGGTGCTAGACTCTTCGGCCAGGCGCGTCTGCTGCTCGGCGCGCTTGCTCGTCGGCGCGCTTGCTGGTCCATCCAGCTGCCGATTCTGGATCGCGAGGGTCCGTTTCTGAGCGCACAGCGACGCTGGTCTCAATGTCCGATAAGTTGAAGGGTTTCGGGTGCCGTCAGGCGTACATGAGGCGCAAAGCAGCCATGCCGCCGTCGCGTTGTGAGACTCTGATTTGGTGACAAGCAAAACAGCAGCCCCTACGACTCGTCCCTCTCATCGCGCAAATTAGACACAACGCGGCGGTTCTGCGACCTGCAGGCGGCGTCGGGGCAGTCGCGGACGAGCCTGTCCTTGCCGTAGCCCTTGGCCCACA
>NZ_JAMYLA010000134.1:0-2415 GCF_040317725.1 Mesorhizobium sp. M1396
GGCAACGGAAAGCGTCGCCTGGTGCTGAACAGCTTCTTCGGATTCGCCCGGCCGGATCTAGTTCTCTGGTGGACCTGACGTTGGACCCCGCCGGCAGTCAGGCTTTGGCGGCGTTACCCCATCGGGAAGTCAGGCGCGCATGCGCCAGCCCGTGGGATGAGAACAACCGGCTCAAGAAGATCGTAGCCTGCATCGCCCTAGGCAAAGAACATTCTTCAGGATGTCGTAGCCGAGAGCTAGGAGGCTTTCCAGTTGGCGGCTCGTGGATGAAGTCTGAGTGGATTGGAAAGTGTCGGTCCCCCGGACCTTTCTGACTTTTTCTGATCGAAACGTCGCTCTATCAATACAGGTCGAAGCGTGGCCAGCGGATGGACCTCGAGGCCGGATTCGGGAGATCGCCCACAGGCCGCGAGATTAGCGTCCTCACCCTCGTCCCTCGTCGACACATTTTCGCGCACGTCGCCGACCATCCACCCGCGGTTCAACTGCGGTGGCGGATGTGGTCGCGAGCGAGCGCGTGCCGTCGGTCAGCTATGAGTTAAGCGTAAGACCGTATGTCCGCCTCTGCCGGTGGGGCGGCTCGCCCTACTGCGCGTCCGAGGATTGCTCGGACGGGCCGAGCCGCCCCACCGGCAGAGGCGGACATACGGTCTTACAGTTAAGCCAATGCGCCGCAATGAAGTCCTAATAGTCTGAGCCGAATTCACCGTTTTGTGAGGCGCGAGAATGCTTATTTTGACGATCGCGAGCACAAATTGCACAAGCATTATTGCGGGTGACCTTGCCCCTCTGATCTAATCCGGTTTGAAGTTCGTTCTGGCCCATTGAGAGGACCAGGACATGAAACGTAGCCGCTTCTCTGAAGAGCAGATCATCGGAATTTTGAAGGTACATGAGGCCGGGGTATCGGTTGCCGATCTGTGCCGCGAGCACGGGGGTCAGCGACGCCTCGATTTACATGGAAGGCCCGCTTCGGCGGGATGGATGTCTCCGAGGCTCGGCGACTGAAGGCTCTGGAGGACGAGAACACGCGGCTGAAGCGGCTTCTGGCCGACGCCATGCTCGACAATGCCGCGTTGAAGGATCTTGTGGAAAAGAAATGGTGACGCCCGCGGCCAAGCGGAAAGCTGTCGCTCGCCTGAAGGAAGGCTTCGGGATGAGCGAACGGCGGGCGTGTAAGGCTATCGGCTGTTGCCGCATGACGGTTCGCCACGAGACCAGCAGGCCGGACGACCGCGAGCTTCGCGAGCGGGTGAAGGCGATCGCGCAGGAGCGTCGCCGGTTCGGCTACCGGCGTCTTCTCGTGATGCTGAGGCGGGGGGCCTGGTCGTGAACCACAAGAAACTGTTCCGGCTCTATCGGGAGGAGAAGCTCGCCGTTCGCCGCCGTGGCGGCCGCAAACGGGCGATCGGGACTAGGGCGCCGATGGTGGTGCCGCTGAGGCCCGACGAGCGCTGGTCGCTCGACTTCGTATCGGACCAGCTCACAGACGGGCGCCGCTTCCGCATCCTGGCCGTCGTCGACGACTGCAGAGAGAGTGCCTGGCACTCATCGTTGATAGTCTCTCTCGGGCATGCGGGTTGCCCGAGAATTGGACCGGCTCATCACCGAGCGCGGCCGGCCGAGAATTATCGTCAGCGACAATGGCAGCGAGTTCACCTCGAACGCCATCCTCTCCTGGGCGGATCAGAACCGCGTCCAATGGCATTACATTGCGCCCGGCAAGCCGATGCAGAATGGCTTCATCGAGAGCTTCAACGGCCGACTGCGCGATGAACTGCTCAACGAGACGCTGTTTACTTCGCTGGCTCAGGCACGCCTCGCCATCGCCCTGTGGCGCGCCGACTACAACACCGCGCGGCCGCATTCCCAAATCGCCTGGCAGACACCGGCCGAGTTCGCCACCACCTTCAATCTGCGACGGTCGCTCGCGCTGCGCTATGCCAAAGGCTCCGCGCCAGCGCCCGCCGCTTCACCCGCCCAGCAGGGCACAACCCACGCCGGAAACGAACTCAAAACTGGATAGAAACTGAGGGCAACGTCACGAGGATTTTGGATTCTGCTGGATCGAGTAGTGATTAAAGCGTAGCCAAGCTGCGGCGTCCGCCGCCGCGCCGCTCTATGTGCGCGGGGCGACAGCAGCGAGTTGTGCGCCGCATCGCCACAGCCGCAGAAACCTGCCGGTCGCCGCTGAATGGGGCTTCTACTTTTTAGTCGGCCGTGAACTATCCGCAAGCCGTTGATCTGGCAGCTGATTGAGGCGGATAGCGGCTTTTTGAATTGCAGGATTAGCAGTTTATGTGGGCTGTTTTCCTGCAATTCGGTTTTGCGATTGAACGAAGCCGCTGACGCGGCATTTGGTGCGGGGGTTTGCGGTTGAGGCTTCTGTTTTGAAGGATTGCGGCTGTTGAAGCG
>NZ_JAMYLA010000135.1:0-2309 GCF_040317725.1 Mesorhizobium sp. M1396
CAGCAAACATGAAAGTGCGTTAAGGGGCAATTCATGCTGACCGCGTCGTGACACGCAAGCAGTCTTAACGGGCTTGTAAAGGGTGCCGAGATTGGCCAAAACGCGCTTTGCCAAATTCATGACGTTGGGTAAGCGGCTGACGCAAGGAGAAGATATGATTTTGCGACTGAAGGAGCGGCTCGGCAAAAGGTTTGAGGAAGAAGTCCAATTCTTCAAAGGCTGGCAGAAGGACAAGAAGGGCGTGGGAGCCCTTATTCCCACTTCGGTTTATGCGGCACGCCGGATGGCAAGCGTGGTGAACCCACGGTCAGGATTGCCGATTCTGGAGCTTGGCGCGGGAACCGGTGTGATCACAAAGGCGATCCTGGCTAGGGGAATCAAGCCGCGCCAGCTGGTTTCAGTCGAATATTCCAGGATTTTCTACGACGGCCTGGTGCAACGCTTCCCGAATGTGGACTTCAGATTGGGCGACGCATTTGCGCTGGACGAAGCTCTGGGTGAGCGGAAAGGTGAACAGTTCGATTGTGTTATAAGTGCAGTCCCGCTGTTGAGCTTTCCAATGCAACAGCGTGTCGCGCTGGTTGAGGATCTGCTTGCCCGTATTCCTGCGGGCCGGCCCCTAATTCAGATCACGTATGGACTTCTATCGCCGGTGATCAAGATGCCAGACCGTTACGTGGTTTCCCACTATGACTTCGTCGTCCGCAACATACCGCCGGCACAGCTCTGGACTTATCGTCGAGCAGTCTAGCCAAATCTGGACGGTTTCCTTCTCTGAGGGTTCCGCTGAGGGGTGGCCTTGCACCCAAATAGGATGTGGAACAGAGCAGGGGCAGATGCCAGATTGCCAAGAAGACGACGCGGTCCTGGTTTGATTTGGCAGTGGGCGGGCCAAATGCGCTTGACAAAGCCGCGCCGGCCCGTTCAACCTGAGGCATTCACCAGGGGAGTCCCGGCAAGGGGCTGAGATACTGCTGGCTTTCGCGGCGCAGTGACCCGTTGAACCTGATCCAGTTCATACTGGCGTAGGGACGGTGCAAGCGCTCTGCGGGAGTTCACGCCCGAGGTCCTGTTTCGGCAGGTCCACAGAAGCGTCTTTTCATCCTTCCGGCACAGAACTGGGTCTCCAATGCATGAGCAAAGGAGCCTCACGATGAATGCCCTCACCCCAGCCGTCTCAACGGGACCGCTGCCCGCCTCACGGAAAATCCACAAGCCCGGTGCCATCCACCCGCAGATCAGGGTGCCGATGCGCGAAATCTCCGTCCATCCGACGGCCGGCGAGCCGCCCGTCATCGTCTACGATTCGTCCGGCCCCTATACCGACTCGACTGTCGAGACCAGTATCGAAAAGGGCCTTGCGCGGCTTCGCCACGAATGGGTCAGCGCGCGCGGCGATGTCGAAGCCTATGACGGCCGTCATGTCCGGCCGGAAGACAACGGATTCGCGGCGGGCGAGCGCCTGACACCGGAATTTCCCGTTCGCAACCGGCCGCTCAGGGCCAAGGCCGGCAAGGCGGTGACCCAGCTTGCCTACGCGCGCGCCGGCATCATTACGCCTGAGATGGAGTTCGTCGCCGTCCGTGAGAACCTCGGCCGCGAGATCGTCCGCGGTAGCGTGCTGCGCGACGGCGAAGCCTTCGGCGCGGCGCTTCCCGATTTCGTCACGCCGGAATTCGTGCGCGACGAGGTGGCGCGCGGACGCGCGATCATTCCCGCCAACATCAATCATCCCGAGAGCGAGCCGATGATCATCGGCCGCAATTTCCTGGTCAAGATCAACGCCAATATCGGTAACTCCGCCGTCACATCGTCCATGGCCGAAGAGGTCGAAAAGATGGTGTGGGCGATCCGCTGGGGCGCAGACACGGTCATGGACCTGTCGACCGGCCGCAACATCCACAACATCCGCGACTGGATCGTGCGCAACTCGCCGGTACCGATCGGCACGGTGCCGCTTTACCAGGCGCTCGAGAAGGTCGGCGGCATCGCCGAGGATCTGACCTGGGAGGTCTACCGCGACACGCTGATCGAACAGGCCGAGCAAGGCGTCGACTATTTCACCATCCATGCAGGAGTGCGGCTGCATTACATCCCGCTGACCGTTGACCGGGTCACGGGCATCGTCTCGCGCGGCGGCTCGATCATGGCCAAATGGTGCCTTCACCACCATCGGGAAAGCTTCCTCTACGAGCATTTTGCGGAGATCTGCGACATCGCCAGAGCCTACGACGTGTCCTTCTCGCTCGGCGACGGCCTTCGTCCGGGCTCCATCGCCGATGCCAACGACGCGGCGCAGTTCGCCGAGT
>NZ_JAMYLA010000136.1:0-2289 GCF_040317725.1 Mesorhizobium sp. M1396
AGCCGACCAAGAGACCGATCCTCCCTCAATCAGATGGCCTTCATATATGAATAAATTTCCCCGGACAGCCCTGCGTTGAACGGGGCGAAGGACGCTGTCGTCGCTGCTTTCGCCAATCTCCAGCGTTGCAAGGAAAGCGCCGGCGATGCGGCCGGCTACTTTCTCCCCCGTCACCATACGGGGAGAAATGCCCGGCAGGGCAATGAGGGGCGGTGCCGACGCTGCTGGCCTTCTCCCACAAAGGGGAGAAGGGAAGTAACGCGCTTCACCGTCGCCCGGCCCTTCGCTGGCTCAGGGCGTTCGAGGCTCGGAGAGCCAAGCAATTGGCTTTTCGTCCGCTAACGCGGAGCGCCTCTCACCCCTCCAACCAAACCTTCTCGAAATGCTGTTCCAGCGCCTGGTGCTGTTCGCAACCCTCAACACCCTTGCGATACGTCCGGTAGACCGAGCGCCAGTAGGGCTGGATGATGATGCCGGAGTCGCGCAGATTCTGCTCGATCTTGGCCATGATCTCCTTGCGCGCCTTGGCGTCGGGCGTGGCCAGCGCCTTGTCGAGCAGCTCGTCGAACTCCTTGTTGGCGTAGGCGCTTTCGTTCCAGGCGGCGCCCGATTTATACGCCAGCGCCAGCACCTGGACGCCGAGCGGGCGGCCGAGCCATTCGGTGCAGGAGAAGGGGTATTTGCTCCAGTCGTTCCAGAAGGTGGCGGCCGGGAGCACGGTGCGCTTGATCTTCAGGCCCGCCTCGCGCATCTGCGCGCCGATGGCGTCGCCGGTGCTCTTTTGCCATTCGACATCGACGGAGATGAGCTCGAACTCATGGTCGGTCTTGCCGGCCTCGGCGAGCAGCTTCTTCGACCGGTCCACGTCGCGCTTGGCCGGGCCGATGTCGGCATATTCGGGGTGCATGGGGCCGACATGGTGGTTGTCGGCGGGCTTGCCGCGGCCGCCGAGGCCGAGCGCCAGCACGGCGGAATTGTCGACGGCAAGCTGGGCGGCGCGGCGCACCTTGACGTCGTCATAGGGCGCGTTGCCGACATTGAAGCGGGCGACGATGGTGGAGCCGGTGGCGATCTCGGAATTCATCAGCCCCATCTGCTCGGTCTGCGAGACGGCATCGGAGGCGGTCTCGTGGTCGGTGTCGATCTCGCCGGATTCGAAGGCCGACAGCATGGCGTTGGGGTCGGAGCCATAATCGACCCATTTGATGCCGTCGAGGTGGAACTCGCCCTTCCACCACGGCTTGTCCTTGCGCTTCACCTCCGCACCCGTCTCGGCATCCCAGCCGACCAGCTCGCAGGGGCCGGTGGTGATTGCAAGCGCCTTCATCGGATCGCCGTCACCCTCATAGGAGCGGTGCATGATCAGCGCGGGGTAGTCGGCCATGCCGGCGATCAGCGAAATGTCGGGCTTCGGCAGGTTCAGCTTGATGGTGAAGTCGTCGACCTTGGCGATGCCGCCATCGACGACCTTCTTGGTGTCGGCATTGACCAGCGCGCCCATGCGCGCGGCGACCGAATTGCCTGCCACCGAGGCATCGCACCAGCGGGTGAGGTTGTGGATGACATCGTCGGCGTTGAAGGCATCGCCGTTCGACCAGGAGATGCCCTTGCGCACATGCAGCGTCAGCGTCTTGGCGTCGTCGCTCGCCTCCCAGCTTTCGAGCAGCCAGGGCTCGAAGGAGAAGTCGGTGTTCCAGCGCACCAGATATTCGTTGCAATGGCGGGCGACGTTGGACATCTCGACACCATCGAAGGTGCGCGGGTCCTTGAACCCCTTGACGTTCATGGCGACGCGCAAGACGCCGCCCTTCTTGGGCTCGGCCGCGCGGGCAGGGGTGGGGGCGAGACCGCCCAGCGCCAGGGCGCCGGCGGCGCTGACGCCGAGGCCGGCCATCAGGGCCAGATATTCGCGGCGGTTGAGGCCGCCGGTCCTGAAATCGTCGGCGACGGGTTTGGCTTGCGGGTGCAATTTGCGGTCGGTCAGCATGAATTTCATCGTCGTTCCCCAGTTGTTGGGCGCCCCGGCCGATCGACGGATTCGGGGGCGATGCGATCGCCAGGACGCCATTGCCTGAGGGAATGATAGAGCCGGGTGACGCAGGGGAGTGTTCGGTTTTCCGCAGTGATTGTGCGGTGCTCCGCAATGCGTTGGAGCCGGTTCGTGGCGTCCTGCCCCAGGACTGGCTAGCCGTTGAGTTCCTTCACACCCCCCTCTGTCCTGCCGGACATCTCCCCCGCAAGGGGCAGGGCTGTCCGGGGAAAGTTTTGAGTGAATCGAAATGCCGCATG
>NZ_JAMYLA010000137.1:0-2145 GCF_040317725.1 Mesorhizobium sp. M1396
ATGGTCGCAAATCAAAGCATCAGGGGGGTCAAAATTGGACGCCGATTCCCCGGCTTATGGGGTCAATTTTGCACGCCGATTCACACCCGGAGCGGGTAGGCCTAATTTTCTGCGCGCCGATTGCGCTGGCGCGACGTAGCCCGGCCTTTTGCCAGCTCGGCAGCTACGGCTCGCAAAGAGCGTCGTAAGGCTTGCGGAGCCGCCCCTCAGCTCCCGTCGAGGAGCAATCCACAATTCACATATTTGGAGATGGCTCGCTGGTTTACCGGTCTGCGAGCCCTGCAAGCCCATGCTTCAGATGCCGCCCGTGCAGAGGTATTTCATTTCGAGGTAGTCCTCGAGGCAATGGCGGGAACCCTCCCGCCCGATGCCGGACTGCTTCACTCGGCCGAAAGGCGCGGCTTCCGACGACATGCGTCCCGTGTTCATACCACTATGCCATATTCCAAGGCCTCGGCGACACGCCAAACACGCTTCCGTTTGAGGCACAAATGTGGGGGAAGGCCGTAGATCGTGTCGTTGGCCTCATGCACGACCTATCCGCATCGTCGAAGCAATCACAGGCGCCAGCCGCCCGAATGTCTCTTTCTTGCGCGATGGTCATCTCGCTGGAGACCGGACCGATAGTTCGACGTGCCATTCGCGCGATGCGTTTGCCCCCGCATCGATTCTGCGGCCTTTCGCGACGGCATGGGATTCGATTTTGGCCAGAGCCTGCCTGTCGATCAGCGCACCGATCGCCACTCCGGAGCAAAGCCCTCGCCAACGATAAGTGGCGGACTTTCTCCACGAACTCTCGACAAACACCTTCGTGAACGCCTGACTGGACGGGGGTAGCCATGCCGAACAGGTCGCATAACCACGCCATCGTTCGGCGACTGCAGCCGCGAAGCGTCTCGAACACATCGGCTCGATGCGGTTGCGTCCAGAATGCATCAGCGAGCGGCGGGAGTCTTCGCTATATTCGCCCCCGACATCCCGAAGTCCACCAGCTTGCCTGCCAAAAAGGGGTGTTGCATGAATAAACCCGCTTTCGTCGCCGTCAGCCGCGTGCCCAGGAAGGACGACAGTCTCCATAGCAAGAATGCGAGATGATCATCGTATTCAGCGGCAGCGTGCCGGCGAAATTGGGTGTTCGGCAAGCCAAATAGCGCGATGCAGAAGGATGGTGAGGATTTCGCGTCCGCCACTGCGATGCATAGAGCCACCCTTCGCAACCGACCAGCGCAACAAAGCTCGTTATGCGGCGCGTAGGTTCGTAGACGCTTATCCAGTATCGAGATAACAAGGCCGCTGCGCAGGAACGAACTCTGAGAGCGCACCCTGCGAGAGGTTGCGCTTGCTGACGCGGCTGTGGAAGAAGCAGGGGCTCGCGCCGAAGCGCATGATCACCGACTAGCTTCGCTCGTATGGAGCGGCAAAGCGACAGATGATGCCGGACGTCGAGCACCGGTCGCACAAGGGGTTGAACAACAGAGCGGAGAATTCCCATGTGCCGCCGCGAAAACGGGAGCGGATGATGCAGGGGTCCGATCGCCGGGAGGCCTGCAACGCTTCGTCTCGACCTTGTCAGCCCTCCGCAACCTCTTCGTCCCCCGCCCCAAACGTTCTGCTCTCGCCATACATGTTCATCGCTTGCAAGCCATCGCCGAATGGAAGGCCGTGACTGGAACGCCCGCAACAATGGATTGCTAACGGCGAACTCATGCTGGTCGGCAAGGCGATACTGGCTGGAGCATCAACTCGGCCGACGAGAGTGGCCACACCATCCTAGACAGGATCGGCCGATATGCCCGGCATCGCCGCTCTGCAAAAAGCACAGCGGGCATCCAGACGTTGCCGGGTTGACTATGGGTGTCCGAACCGCGAAAAGAGGCCGCTCTTTATGAGTGGCGTGCGCTGGCAGTCTAACCCCAAGCCCCCCGCCCGGGCTGCCGGCGCGCTTCTAGGAACATCGAGGTAGATGACGAGACTCCGAACTACATTTCCAAAGCTATCGGTGGATTCACATTTCAAGCCCAATCGATTTCCTACAGCCAGGCGCGAACGTTCGATTGGAACATTCAGAATTCACATCAAGGTGCACCGCTATTGCGTCCCGAACAGGTTCGGCTGCTCGATGACGACTACGAGATTGTTCTCATC
>NZ_JAMYLA010000138.1:0-1532 GCF_040317725.1 Mesorhizobium sp. M1396
GGGCTAGCGTGCGCACACATTTGCTTCGGGTTGATTTTGCGAGGCGAGAACGAAGCCGTCTGTGATGGCGTTGAAGCGTCTGAGGCCGTGGGTGAAGGTGATGGGCCCTGGCGGGCGCTCGCTTTCGTAGCCGTTCCAGCCTCCGAGCCTGGCGATACACCAGGCGGCCCAGGCGAGCGTGTGCGTGGGGTGCGGGTTCTTCTGCTTTTGGGTCTTGCCTTCGAGTTTGGCGATGAGCATTTCCAGGACGGAGATCTCGATGGGATCGAAGAGGCGTGCGGCCTGGAAGTCGAGGCCCGGCGAACCACGTCCGTGTACGAGTTGCATGACCCTGGTGGCGACGACCAACGCGGTGGCGGCCAGGCGTTCGAGTGCATCGCCATCGGCGATGAGGCTTTCCTCCAGATCGATGGCCTGCGACTTCACGGTCCGGAACAGCTGTTCGACGATCCAACGCGAGCGATACATCTCGACGATAGCAATGGCGCCGGCCAGGGTGTTGACGCAATGTGTGGTTAGAAGCCGCCAGATCACCGCTTCCTTGGCCGAGGGTGGATCGATCTCACGCACTTCCACCATGTTGAGCATAAGTTCGCGCGGATCGCGGCTGTCGGCGCCAAGGCGGGGCTGGCGCAAGCTCACCGCGCTGAAGCGAACGGCCAGTTCGACCGTGCGGGCCGGCCGGCCGGGTCGGGCCTGCAGTTCGAAGGCAATGCGGCCGGTTTCCGGGGTCTTGGCGATCGCGCTGAACAGGCGCTCGCCCCGCGTACCCAAGGCCCGATCCCGTACAGCGCGGATGAGCACATGGGTGCGCTCGTCGGGAAGCCTTGCAAACACTTCGTAGATGTCGGCTTCGCGATCGCCGACCACCGTCATCTGCGGCGTGTCGGTCAGCGCCTGGCATGCCGCCTTGGCGGTACCGATCCATTTGTAGCTTTCCTTGTCTTCGATTGGCAGCGCCTGGTAGTCATCCGCCTTCTTTGCCTGGCGCCGCCAGATCGTGGCGCCTGCAAGGCCAAGGACCGAGCCGTTCACGGCATCCACGGCCAGCGCCGGATGTACGAACAGCCCGATATCCTTGCCATTGCCGGCACGACCGAGACCGCGCTTGCGCGAAGCCTTGGCTTCATAGTTTATCTCGCTGCTGTCCTCGATGATCAGCACGTGGCGGCCGGCGGCCACTTCGCTGGTTCGCGCCGCCGCCGTGCGGATGATCTCTTGCTTGCTCACGTGGCGATTGCGAAACAGGCGCGTGAACGCGACCTTCTCGGCGCGCGTGTCAGCCAGCCGGCGCATGCCCGCGCTGACACGCGCAAACATGCGCTCCAGAACCATGCTCCCCTTTTTTGCAGGCGCAGGTCGCCGAAGTATCCAAGCAACGAAGCCATCGTCGAAACCTCCAGAATCAACAATGGCAGCTACAGAATCACATACGATTCAACCGCATCAAGCCATTTTCCGGCCTCGCTTCTTCACGCTTGACCACAGCACGAAGCAAATGTGTGCGCACGCTAGCCCACAAGGGGAGAAGG
>NZ_JAMYLA010000139.1:0-1508 GCF_040317725.1 Mesorhizobium sp. M1396
GGGCTAGCGTGCGCACACATTTGCTTCGGGGTCAGTTTGGTTTGGCAAGGGCGAAGCCGTCTGCGATGGCGTGGAAGCGCCTGAGGCCGTTGCAGAAGGTGATGGGCCCCGGTGGTCGCTCCTTTGCATAGCCGTTCCAGCCTCCCAGACGCGCGATACACCAGGCCGCCCATGCGAGGCTGTGTGATGGATGCGGGTTCTTCTGCCTTTCGGTTTTGCCCTCGAGATTGTCGATCAGCCTTTCGAGAACGGTGACCTCGGTTGAGCCGAAGAGGCGAGCCGCCTTGACGGTGTGGCCAACTGCACCGCGCCCGTGCACGAGCTGCATGACCCTGGTGGCGGCAATCAGAGCGGTTGCGGCCAAACGTTCGAGTGCATCGCCGTCGGCAAGCAGGCTTTCCTCCAGATCGATGGCCTGTGACTTCAAGGTCCGGAACAGCTGTTCGATGATCCAACGCTTGCGGTAGAGATCGACGACAGCGATGGCATCGGCGAACGTGTTGACGGTGTGGGTGGTCAAAAGCCGCCAGACCACCGCATCCTTGGGGGAAGGCGGATCAATCTCGCGCACTTCCACGATGTTGAGCGGAAGTTCGCGGGGATCGCGGGGGTCGGCGCCAAGGCGTGGCTGGCGCAAAGTGACCGCAGCCAGGCGAACGGCCAAGCTGACGGTGCGCGCCGACCGGCCGGGACGTGCCTGCAGATCAAAGGCGATACGACCGACTTCCGGCGTCCTGGCGATCTCGCTGAACAGACGGCCCTGCTCGCCCAAAGCCCGATCCCGCACGGCACGGATGAGCACATGCGTGCGCGCGTCAGGCAGCCTTGCAAACACCTCGTAGATATCGGCCTCGCGGTCGCCGATCACGGTGACAAGCGGCGTATCGGTCAGCGCCCGGCACGCTGCTTCGGCGGTGGCGATCCATTTGTAGCTTTCCTTGGCTTCGATCGGCAGGGCTTGATAATTGTCCTGCTTGCGCCCCTCGCGTCGCCAGATCGTGGCGGCCGCAAGGCCCAAAACGCTGCCGTCCACGGCATCCACCGCCAGCGCCGGATGCACGAACAGCCCGACATCCTTGCCGTTGCCGACACGGCCAAGGCCTCGCTTGCGCGAAGCCTTGGCCTCATAGTTGATCTCGCTGCTGTCCTCGATGATCAACACGTGGCGCCCGGCGGCCGCTTCGGCCGTTCGTGCCGCCGCCGTGCGCAGGATCTCCCGCACCGTCACGTGGGGATTGCGAAATAGGCGCGTGAAGGCGACCTTCTCGGCGCGCGTATCGGCAAGCCGGCGCATGCCCGCGCTAAGGCGCATGAACATTCGCTCCAGCACCATGCCCCCCTTTTTTGCAGGCGCAGGTCACCGAAGTATCCCAGACAGGTCTTGGCCATCGTCGAAACCTCCAGAATCAACAATGCCAGCTACAGAATCACAGACGATTCAACTTCTTCAACCCCTATCTGGCGCCTTCAAGAACTGCGCCGAAGCAAATGTGTGCGCACGCTAGCCC
>NZ_JAMYLA010000140.1:0-1476 GCF_040317725.1 Mesorhizobium sp. M1396
GCGGTCAAGCACGCGCTCGAGGGCTATTCGGAATCGCTCGATCACGAGGTTCGTGCCTTCAATATCCGCGTCTCGGTCATCGAGCCGGCATTCGTCCGCACCGTCTTCGACCAGAACGGGATCGAGCCGGATTCTCTGTTGAAAGAATACGATCGGGCTCGAGCCGGGCTCGAAGCGCTCCTTCGCGATGTGATGCCCGTAGCCGACCGACCGGAAGTGGTGGCGCAGGTGGTCGTCAAGGCGGCGACCGAGGCCAATCCGCGACGGCACTACACCGCCGGCAAGGCAGCGCGGCAGGTCAGCCTGCTGCGCCGCTTCGCCCCCGCGGGAATATTCGACAAGAGCCTGCGCAAGCAGTTCCGCCTGCCGGTTTGAACAACAGCGAGCAGAAGGTTTCACGCACATGCGATTAGCAACGACAACGCAATTGCCCGGGCCCCACCAGATGGAGGTGCCAAGCATGACGCATGGATTCAATCAGTCGCCCCGCTCACCGGCATCGTTCCAGGACACGCCAACGCGCTCGGTGCATGTCGGCGGCACGGCGTTCGTCTACCGGGAACTCGGCCCCAAGACCGGCGTACCGGTGATCCTGCTCAACCATCTCGGCGCTCAACTGGACAATTTTGATCCACGCATCGTCGATGGCCTCGCCGCGAACCGTCGAGTGATTGCCTTCGACAACAGGGGCATCGGTGCTTCGGGCGGCAAAACGCCGTCAAGCATAGCCGGGATGGCACGGGATGCGGTCGCCTTCATCAGGGCGTTGGGGTTCGAGCAAGTCGATCTCTTCGGCTTTTCGCTCGGCGGCTTCGTGGCGCAGGAGATTGTGCTGACCGAGCCCACGCTTGTGCGCAAGCTAATCCTGGCCGGCACCGGGCCGGCCGGTGGCGAAGGCATCGACAAGGTGACGCCGTTGACGATCTTCGACATGATCAAGGGGGCGCTCACTCTTCGGGATCCGAAATACTATCTCTTCTTCACAAGGACGGCGAATGGGCGCCGCGCCGCCAAAGCATTCCTGCAGCGGCTGACGGAGCGCCAGGCCGATCGCGACAAGCCGGTATCGCTGAGCGCGTTCGGCGCCCAGCTCAAGGCGATCAAGGCTTACGGACTGCAGGCGCCGCAAGACCTGAGCGCCATCCGCATTCCTGCCTTGGTTGCGAACGGCGATCACGACAGGATGGTGCCAAGCGGCAACACCCACGATCTCGCCCGGCGTATCCCTGGGGCGCAACTGGTGATCTATCCGGATGCCGGGCACGGCGGGGTCTTCCAGAACCACGCCGATTTCGTCTTGAAAGCCCTGGCCTTTCTCGATGCCTGACGCCTCTCCTCCGGGCGGTTCCCTCCCGGAGCATCAACAAACATTTTCAGAAAGTCACTGCCATGAAGGCATTCGTCGTCGACAAATATAGCAAGAAGGACACTCTGCGATTGGCCGAGATGCCGGAACCGGAACTCGGGGATAGCGAT
>NZ_JAMYLA010000141.1:0-1467 GCF_040317725.1 Mesorhizobium sp. M1396
TGCACGACACAGCAGTAGCGGGCTTGAATGGCTATCTGGCGCATCGCCGGCCCTGTTCCGAGACTGATCCGGTGTTCGTTGACGCGCGTGGTCTGCCTCTGCGCTACATTGCTGTCAAAGAGACCTTCGACAGGCTGGTCGGCACGGCGGGTATCGTACCGGCGGCGAAGCGCCGCCTGCGTCTGCACGATTTGCGGCACACGTTTGCGGTGCGCGCGCTACAAGGCAGTCCGACGGATCGAAGCCGAAGCGGCGCGCATATGGCGGCGCTTGCGACCTACATGGGTCACGTCAACATCTATGCGACCTACTGGTACCTGGAGGCCACCGCCGACCTCATGCGCGACGTCGCCGCGGCCGGTGAAGGGTTCATTACCGAAGGGAGGCAATCATGACGCCGATTGCTCCCCTCATCGAATCGTTCCTCGATGAGACACTCGCCCGCCAGCGGGACGTCAGTCGGCATACGCGCGACTCCTATTCCCTGAGCTTCCAATTGCTCTTCATGTTCGCTGCAAAGCGGCTGAAGGTCTCGCCATCGGCGCTGACGCTGGAGCAACTCGACGCCGGTCTCATCAGCGACTTCCTGGAGTATCTCGAGGATAAGCGCAAAAACGCGCCGGTGACGCGCAATGTCCGGCTGGCGGCCATCAAGTCCTTCTTCCGCTTCCTCGAATACAGGCAGCCGGCAGCCCTGGAGCATGTCCGCCGCGTCCTGGCGATCCCATTCAAGAAGACGGATCAGCGTCTGGTCCCCTATCTCCTGCGGGAGGAGCTGCAAGCGGTGCTCGACGCTCCGGATCCCGCCACGCGCGATGGCATCCGCGACCGGGCCATGCTGCATCTGGCGGTTTGTGCGGGTCTGCGCGTGTCCGAGCTGACGGGATTGAATCTCGAGGACATCGACCTGTCGTCGATGAGCATTCGTGTCCTGGGCAAGGGACGGCGGGAACGGAAGCTTCCCTTGTGGAAGACCACGGCCGCAGCCCTGCGCGCCTGGCTCGCCGTTCGCGGGCGGGTTGCAGCACCCGAGGTGTTCGTCAATGCCCGGGGAGAGCCGCTGAGCCGATGGGGCTTCGCCTATCTGCTCAAACAGCATGCAGCGACTGCCGCTCGAGCGCATCCCGGCCTCAACAAGAAACGCATCTCGCCTCACGTGCTCAGGCACACATGCGCGATGATCATCCTGCAAGCAACGCAGGACATCCGTAAGGTGTCGCTTTGGTTGGGACACGCGACTCTGACGACCACTGAAATCTACACCCGTGGTGATCCGACAGAGAAGCTCGACGCCATGGAATCGATCGTTCCACCGCATCTGCGGCGCGGCGCGTTCCAGCCGTCCGACAGGCTGATCGCGCTCCTTAAGCGCCCTTCGTAATGGTGAGCCGGGTTGGCGACGGCGGACACAAGAGCGCGATCAAGTCGCCGCCAACTCCCCATTACTGGATCTGCCCATAAGGCAGG
>NZ_JAMYLA010000142.1:0-1403 GCF_040317725.1 Mesorhizobium sp. M1396
TAATGCAGTTCACTTAAGTTGGGCTGGATGAGGATCTGGTAAGACCTATCGAGCAGGATGGAGATTCGTTTCCATCCTGTTCGTGTTTTGAGATGCCAGGTCGCATAGGACATTCAGCCGATTTGTCGGCACTTTCGGGTGCAATTGATCCGGAATGGATCGCCCAGGCGCTTGCCAGCAGCGGCAAGGCGAGCATCCGCAAACGCAAGCTCCCCGCCGAGCAAGTTGTCTGGCTGGTGATTGCGCTTTCCTTGTATCGTCATCAGTCGATGCCTGAGGTGGTGGCCCATCTGGATCTGGTGTTGCCCGATGAGGTGAACCCGGACATTGCCAAGAGCGCCTTGACGCAGGCCCGCCAGCGCTTGGGCCAGGCGCCGCTGGCGCAGTTGTTTGCGATGAGCGCGACATGCTGGGACGCGCGCCACCAATGCGGGCGAGCCTGGCGGGGTCTTGCGCGCTATGCCGTGGATGGCAGCACACTGCGTGTCGCCGACAGCGTGGAGAACCGCGCGCATTTTGGAGCGCAAGCCTATGCATCCGGCGTTGTTGCAAGTTATCCGCAGCTACGGCTCTTGACCCTGACGGCGCTCGCCACGCATCTGGTGCGTGATGCGGTGTTTGGGATCTACGGCAAGAACGAGATGCTCTATGCCAAGAGCTTGCTCGACCAAGTGCCGGATCATTCCCTGACGGTCTTCGACAAGGGCTTTTTCAGCGCCAGCCTGCTGCTGCAGCTTCAATCGAAGGGCAAGCAACGTCATTGGCTGCTGCCCGCCAAAGGCAACAGTGCATGGCAGCGCCTGGACCAGAACGCCACCGACTATCGGGTGCGCATGAAAGTCTCGCCGCAGGCCCGCGAGGCCGAGCCCGACTTGCCGCCATTCTGGGAAGCCCGGGCGATCGAGACCGTCAACCGGCACGGGCAAAAGCGAATATTGCTAACCTCGTTGATGGACAAGAAGGCCTATCCTGCCCAGGAGATCGTGCAGCAATACGAAGACCGCTGGCGGATCGAAACCAGCTATCGGGAGCTGAAACAGGAGCTTCTTGGCAGCGAATTGACGCTGCGCAGCGGCACACCGCAAACTGTTTATCAGGAAGTCTGGGGAGCCTTGTTGGCTTACAATCTGGTGCGGCTGGAAATGGCCGAGGTTGCCTCTGAAGCCGAGGTCAAGCCAACCGAATTGAGCTTCACCACAGCCCTGCACTACATTCGTCACGAATGGGGATGGATGGCGATCGAAGCGCCAGCGAAACTCCCCGCACACCTCATCCGATTAAGACAAAGGCTGGGAGACCTCATCCTCCCAAAAACACGGGGGCGATCATGCCCCCGTGTCGTCAAAAGGCTACCAGCCAAATATCCTGTCAGAACACTGAAGGTGCCTAAGTGAACTGCATTA
>NZ_JAMYLA010000143.1:0-1299 GCF_040317725.1 Mesorhizobium sp. M1396
GCAGGGCTGTCCGGGGAAAGTTTTGAGTGAATCGAAATGCCGCATGTGCATGCCCCGTAAAACGGGGTTTGTCCGTCTTCTCTCTGGTTGTCGAGACTCAGAAAAGGAACGGGGCATGCGCTTTGCACCTAGCATCTTCGGGCAGCTTCTTGAAGCGGTGGATCGCCGTCAATTCCAAGCCATTGTGGATCGTCACGCCGGCGATGCCTACGACAAATCGTTCAGGAGTTGGGATCATCTGGTGGTGTTGATCTATGCCCAGTTCTGCGGCAGCGACAGCCTGCGTGGCCTGGAAGCCGGTTGGAACGCCAACAGCCAGCATCATTACCACCTGGGCAGCGGTCCGCTGATGCGTTCGACCTTGTCGGACGCCAACAGACGGCGCCCGGTCGCCATTTTTGCCGAGGCCTTCAGCCTGGTGGCGGGCCTGCTCGACCGGCAGACGCGGCAAGAGGGTAAAGACATGCTGCGGCTGATCGACTCGACCCCCATTCCGCTCGGCAAGCTGTGCGAGTGGGCCAAGTCGAACGGACGCATCCGCGGCATGAAGGTCCATGTCGTCTATGACCCGAAGGCCGACCATCCGCGCGTCCTCGACATCACCGACGCCAACGTCAACGACGCCCAGATCGGCCGCCGGATCACTATCGAGCCCGCGGCGACCTATGTGTTCGACAAGGGCTATTGCCACTATGGCTGGTGGACGGCGATCGCCGAGGCCGGGTCGGTCTTCGTGACGCGGCCCAAGACCAACATGGGGCTGGCGCAGGTGTGCAACCGCCCCGTGGCCGAGCCGCAGGGCGACGGCTTCCTGGTCCTGGAAGACAGTGAGGTGAGCCTGGTCAGCAAGGGCGCTTGCAAGCTGCCGATACGCCTGCGGCGCCTGCGCATCCAGCGCCAGGAAGGCGACACCATCATGCTTTTGACCAACGACATGGAGCGCTCCGCAGTCGAGATCGGGCAGCTCTACAAAGGCCGCTGGCAAATCGAGCTTCTGTTCCGCTGGATCAAGCAGCACCTCAAGATCGGCAAGTTCCTGGGCAACAACGGCAATGCAATCCGCCTGCAGCTCTTCGCGGCGATGATCGCCTATGCGCTGCTGCGCATCGTCGCGCGCACCCGAGGTGTCGCCATTCCAATCCTGCGGTTCACAGAGCTGGTCGCCCAATACCTGTTCGGGCGGCGAAAAATAAACGCCATCGACAAGCCGCCGCCGGTCAATCCGAGCCGACCAAGAGACCGATCCTCCCTCAATCAGATGGCCTTCATATATGAATAAATTTCCCCGGACAGCCCTGC
>NZ_JAMYLA010000144.1:0-1211 GCF_040317725.1 Mesorhizobium sp. M1396
GATTGAACGAAGCCGCTGACGCGGCATTTGGTGCGGGGGTTTGCGGTTGAGGCTTCTGTTTTGAAGGATTGCGGCTGTTGAAGCGCAACCTTGAGAACAGGAGATGAGCGATGGCCGATTTGAGCCCTCTGCGCCGGCGCATGATCGAGGACATGACGATCCGCAATCTGTCGCCGGCAACGCAGCGATCCTACATCCACGCGGTGGCGAAGTTTTCCCGGTATTTCGGCCGCTCGCCGGAGCGGCTTGGTCTGGAGGACGTCCGGGCCTTCCAGGTGCATCTGGTGTCGACCGGGATATCATGGCCGGCGTTGAACCAGACAGTATGCGCGCTGCGGTTCTTCTATGGCGTGACGCTTGGGCATGCCGAGATCCCGGAGCGGATTGCCTATGCCCGCGCGCCGCGCACGCTGCCGGTGGTTCTGAGCGCCGACGAGGTTGTCCGCTTCCTGGAGGCGGTGCCGAGCCTGAGGACGCGCACAGCCTTGACCACGGCCTACGCCGCTGGCCTTCGTGCTTCGGAGGCTGTCGGCCTGAAGGTCGACAGTATCGACAGCGAACGCGGTGTCATCCGGGTCGAGCATGGCAAGGGCGGGAAAGACCGTTATGTCATGCTGTCGGTGCAGCTTCTGCGGATTCTGCGGGTCTATTGGCGGTTGGCAAAGCCGAAGGACTGGCTGTTCCCCGGTCGCGACGCAACCGCGCCGATCGATGTGCAGGTCCTCTATTCGGCCTGCCGCTCGGCGCGTGCCGCCGCCGGCATCGACAAGCGCGTGACGGTCCATACGCTTCGGCACAGCTTCGCCACGCATTTGCTGGAGAACGGCACCGATATCCGGATCATCCAAGTTCTGCTCGGCCACAACCATCTGTCGAGCACGGCGCGCTACACGAAGGTCTCGAACGGCCTCATCCGGCGGACGGAAAGCCCGCTCGACCGGCTGCGGCTGGAGGTCGTGCCACCCGGCTGAGCTCGCCTCGCCATGTCGGCGAGACTGGAGGTGGCGGATATCTTTCGCCGCCACGCAGAGGCGTATCGGCAGGTCCATGACGGCCATCTCGGGCGCGTCGAGCGGCGGGTGATGAGCGCGATCGAGCTTTGCCGGACGGCCGAACTCGGTGGCCATGTCCAGGGATGCCGATCCTGCGGGGCGATCAGCATCGCCTACAACTCCTGCCTTATGGGCAGATCCAGTAATGGGGAGTTGGCG
>NZ_JAMYLA010000145.1:0-1191 GCF_040317725.1 Mesorhizobium sp. M1396
CACGGTACACGACAGTCAGGGTGAGAACGGGATGATGTGTTTGGATTGAAGATTCCTCAGCAAAAGGATCTTCGCCCATGACACTGATTCATTCCGCTCTCAGCGCGACGTTAGGTTGGCACTTCGCGCTGAGCAAGAGCCGGCTTATGACGCTTGTGGTGCTGATCGCCGGGCTTGCCCAGTCGCGCACTGTCAATCTATCGCATCTGGCCGTGCATCTGTCCGGTCCGGCCCTCTATGCCTCGAAGTATCGGCGGCTGCAGCGCTTCTTCCAGTTCGTCCGGCTCGACCAGGCCGTGGCTGCGCGGATGGTGGTGCACATGCTCAACCTGGAGCGACCAAAATATCTGGCGCTCGACCGCACCAATTGGAAGCTCGGATCGCGCGACATCAACATCCTGATGCTGGCGATCGTCACAAGGCGCTTCCGGGTGCCGCTGCTGTTTACCTTGCTGCCGCATCAGGGCAACTCCGACACGGGCCATCGCATCGCGCTGATGCGCCGCTATCTCAGCCTGTTTCCTGCTGCCTCCATCCGCTGCCTGCTCGCCGATCGTGAGTTCATCGGCGCTGAATGGATGGATTTCCTCAACGAAAACAATATCCCCTTTGCCATCCGCGTGAAGGTCGACATGACCGTCACCCTCGATGACGGCCACACATGGTCGCTGGCCACGCTCTTGCGGCGCAGGCGGGCCCGATGCGCGGCAATCATCTGCAAGGGGCGCATCAACGGCACGGCAGGTGCCACGCGCGAACCTGTCCGCCTTGTCGCGAAGCGCCTTGGCAACAATGAATGGCTGATCGTCGCCACCAATCGCCCCGATCCCAAGCAAGCCCTCAACGACTATCGAAAGAGATGGGGGATCGAATGCCTGTTCGGTGATACCAAGACACGGGGCCTCAATCTCGAAGACACCCACATTACCAATCCCGAGAAGCTAGAAAACCTCATCATCATCGCCATGCTCGCCATCACATGGGCCTACCGATGCGCCACCAGCACCATGGGCATGAAGGCCATCCCCCGCAAAAGCCATGGCCGTCGCCAAAAATCCTGGTTCCGCATCGGTCTCGACGCGCTCAGGGACTGGATCGTCAACAGCCCCAAAGCAGCAGCCAACGCATGGCTCGCAAAAGCACCCCGAAGATCGATGACGATCTCAAAACAGACCTGAGTCGTGTACCGTG
>NZ_JAMYLA010000146.1:0-1127 GCF_040317725.1 Mesorhizobium sp. M1396
AGGATCCTGTGTGTTGTTCCCATGCTATGTTTGAAGTGGGAAGGAGACCGAGAGGATCCTGGTCGTCCTTTCACAGGACAGGCCGCGGCATGGCTCGGTCCCTTCCCACCGGTGAACCATCAACCTGAACAGTTGCACGGGGCTGTTGGCAGCAGACCCCGCACCACAGGAAGAGGCATGGACATGATAATGCAGAACTACGTCGGCTGCGACATTTCCAAGCAGTGGCTCGACTTTTTTGATGAAGCAAGCGGTCGTTGCCAGCGCATCGACAACCAGGTCGAAGCGATCGCTGCCTATGTGACAGGCCTTCACCCTGGCCGTGACTTCGTTGTCATGGAGGCGACAGGGGTCCATGACCGGCTGCTGCGCCATGCGTTGGCCAAGGCCGGCGTTGCTTTCTCGCGACACAATCCGGCGCACACTCACCACTATGCGAGGTCGACGGCGCGGCGCGCCAAGACCGATCGTCTCGATGCCAGGATGCTGAGCGGCTATGGTCGTCGCTACCACCCTGAAGCCGAGCCGGCGCCGCGCGAGGAAGGTGAGCGGCTTCAATCACTTGCCCGCCTGCGCGACCAACTGGTCGAGATCAGGGCAAAGTTGAAGAAGCAGCTCAGTGAGGCTTTCGACGAGACCGTCATCACCGAGTTCGAAGAGCTGATCGCAACCTTCAACACGCGCATCAAGGCGCTCGAAGCCCGGATCGCCGAAGTCATTCGCCAAACCGAAGATACTGCCCGCGACAACACGCTGATGGTCTCCGTGCCCGGTGTCTCCAAGGTCACTGCGTTCTCTCTGCTGGCGCACCTGCCCGAACTCGGCCTGCGAACCCCCAAGTCGATAGCGGCGCTCGCGGGCCTTGCTCCCTTCGACAACAAGAGCGGCAAGCTCAACCGCAGGAGCCAGATCCAGGGCGGCCGAGCGCGCGTGCGCCGGGCCCTCTACATGGCAGCGCTCGGCGCCATCCGAGCCTGCGAGCGCTTCAGAGTTTTCTACAGCGCCATCGCAGCCCGCTCAGGATCCAAGAAGCTGGCTATCATCGCCGTCGCAAGGAAGCTTCTCGTCGTCCTAAACGCCATCATTCGAGACAAAAAAGCTTTCGCATGAACACAGTTGCCATGCCG
>NZ_JAMYLA010000147.1:0-1083 GCF_040317725.1 Mesorhizobium sp. M1396
GTCCTGGACGACGGCACCGCATTCGGGCTTCCGACTACAAGCGAGACCAGCCTTGCGGAAGCGATCAGAGCGCGCTCGCCGAGGCTTGAGCAGGTCCGCTTCACAAGCTCCGGCACCGAGGCTGTCATGTTCGCCGTCAAGGCCGCGCGTGCGATTACAGGGCGGCCGATGATCGCGAAGTTCGAAGGCGCATATCACGGTGCCTACGACTATGTGGAAGTCAGCCTTGATTCTACTCCAATGAACTGGGGCGATTTATCGCCCAAGAGCGTGCTCTACGCCAAAGGAACTCACGTCTCCACCGCCACGGATGTTCTGGTCCTCCCCTACAGCGAGCCCGAGACGTGCAGGGAGCTCATCCGTGGAAATCATGAGCGTCTCGCCGCGATCCTTCTCGATCCGGTGGCTTCCCGCGTCGGCATGGTTCCGATGGAGGCGGGTGTGCGGGAGGTCATCCAGGATTGCTGTAACCGCTACGGCATCCTGCTTGTGGTTGATGAGGTCGTTTCCTACCGGGTCGATTATCATGGCGCCCATGCCATGTTCGGCTTGGAGCCGGATCTGGTGGCTTTGGGCAAGATCATCGGCGGAGGTTTGCCCGTAGGGGCCGTAGCGGGGCCTGCCTCGCACATGGCGGTCTTCGATCATACCAGGGGCAAGCCAGCCGTCTCCCATGGTGGCACGTTCAGCGCCAACCCGCTCAGTATGACAGCTGGGCTGGCGGCGCTGCAATCATACACCAAGGAGGCCGTGGTTCGCCTCAATCGGATGGGCAACACACTTCGAACCGAAATTAACGAGCAGCTTAGAAGGCACGAAGTCCCGGCGCAAGTCACCGGCATGAGCTCCCTCTTTAGGCTTCATTTGAAGCCTGAAGTTATCCGAAACTACCGGACCTCGTTCCCGAACGCCTTGCGGAAGACTGCGCTGGCAAAGGTACACCTTGCAATGCTGGAACGGGGTTTTCTGATGACGCCGAATTGCTCCGGCGCACTCTCGACACCGATGAGCAACACTGATGTCGAAGATTTGGCCGCCGCCCTCGTGGATGCCATTCATGAAACTTGGAAACAATCGCCGTGG
>NZ_JAMYLA010000148.1:0-1054 GCF_040317725.1 Mesorhizobium sp. M1396
TAGAGCGGGATGATTTTAGGTTCGGTCATAGCCGGCCTCGAGGAAGTAATTTCGGCATTCGTTTGAAGTGACAATTTCGAGGGTTTGGCCAATAGCGTCGCAAACGGCCTCGACGGTTCGCCGTGCCGCTTTGCGCAGCCAGTGCTTGAGCTTGGCGAACAGCTTCTCGATGGGATTGAGGTCGGGTGAGTATTTGGGCAGGAAGAACAGCCTTGCGCCGGCGGATCGGATGGCACGGCGCACGGCTTTGCCTTTATGCGAGCCGAGGTTGTCCATGACGACGATGTCGCCGGGCTTGAGGGTGGGGACGAGAACCTTGTCAACGTAGAGCTGGAAGCGTTCGCCGTTGATTGGTCCGTCGATGAGCCATGGCGCATCGACGCGGTCATGGCGCAATGCCGCCAGGAAGGTCATGGTCTTCCAGTGGCCGTGCGGCACCTTGGCCTTAAGGCGCTGGCCGCGCGGTGCCCAGCCCCTGAGCGGGGCCATGTTGGTCTTGGTCCAGGTTTCGTCGATGAAGACCAGGCGGGTGGGATCGATCCGACCTTGGTACTGAACCCACTGCGCCCGCCGCCGCGCGACATCGGGGCGATCCTGCTCGGCTGCGATCAGCGTCTTTTTTTGTGAGACAGCTTCTCCTCGTGCACGAACTCCCACACCGAGCGGTAGTCGACCTTCAGGCCGCGCTCACCCAGTTCGGCGACAAGGCCGCGCAAGGTGAAGTCCTTTTCCCGGCAGCGCTCGACAAGCCAGTCGCGCCACGCTCCCGATATCTTCTTGGGCTTGTAACCGCCCACTTGGCTGGGCGCCACGCTGCCGGTCTGTTCCACACGCTTCAGCCACTCAATGGCCGCGCTATAGCTGACACCAAATCGAGCCGCCGCTGCGCGCCGAGAAAACCCCTCGGATTTGACCGCACGAACAACCCGTTCACGAAGGTCCATCGAATAGCCAACCATCCATGCTGGCCTCCAGCTCCAGCCAGAAGGTTGAATCAAATTCCAATCGATTTGGGAATCCCTTATCGACTCACCGTAATTTCATCCCGCTCTAG
>NZ_JAMYLA010000149.1:0-1038 GCF_040317725.1 Mesorhizobium sp. M1396
ACCGGCTGATCGCGGTATGCGATGGCGAAGTCGTTGCGCGCCGGCGTGATCGCGCGATCGTCCTGCTCTTGGTGCGCCTCGGGCTGCGGGCCGGCGACGTGGCGCAACTCCGCCTTGACGATATCGAGTGGGAGACGGGCTCGCTGCGGGTCTCGGGCAAGTCGCGCTATGAGGTGCGTCTGCCGCTGCCGCAAGATGTCGGTGATGCGATCGCCGACTACCTCGCGTGTCGCCCTTCGACCTGCCCGAGCGATCACGTGTTCCTCCGCAATATCGCGCCGTTTCGACCGTTCCGGAACGGTGACGGCATCTCGTCGCTGGTGAAACGCCTCATGCAGCGGGCCGGCATCGTGGCGCCAGTCAAAGGGGCGCACGTCCTGCGACACACGGCGGCGACCGAGATGCTGCGCCATGGCGTTCCGCTTGAGAAGATCGGGTTGGTCCTGCGGCACCGAGGCATCGACACGACTGCCCGTTACGCCAAGGCCGATGTCACGCTCCTGAAGCAAATCGCGCAGCCCTGGCCGGAGGTTCTCTGATGTTGAAGGCCATCGAGACTTATCTGGCGCTCCGCCGTGCCACTGGATTCGCAATGCTGAATGCGGAA
Organism: Mesorhizobium sp. M1396; assembly: GCF_040317725.1. Classification (NCBI taxonomy): domain Bacteria; kingdom Pseudomonadati; phylum Pseudomonadota; class Alphaproteobacteria; order Hyphomicrobiales; family Phyllobacteriaceae; genus Mesorhizobium; species Mesorhizobium sp. M1396. Next base: position 608 of record NZ_JAMYLA010000149.1, read on the forward strand.
TACTTGCTCAGGAGCTTTGCCGCCTTTGCGACCGAGCGCGGGCAAACGCAAGTCCACACGCAAACCGCAATCGATTGGGCGGCGCGGGGACCGTCTGTCGCGCAACGCGATGCTCGACTGAAAGCCGTCTGCCGCTTTGTGCGTCATGTCCGGGTTGAAGACGCCCGGCATGAGCTGCCGCCGGCTAATCACTTCGGTGCCCGCAAGACGCGGCGCTCGCCGCATATTTACCCAGCAGCGGAGATCGATCGCCTCATCGAGGCCGCCCTTCGGCTTCGACCCAAAGGCGGCTTGCGCTCACGGACCTATGCTACATTGATCGCACTGCTCTCAGTCACCGGATTGAGGATCTCCGAAGCGCTGAAGTTGACGGTCGCCGACGTGACGCGCGACGGCCTGCTGATCCGCGAGACCAAGTTCCGGAAAACCCG
>NZ_JAMYLA010000150.1:0-1030 GCF_040317725.1 Mesorhizobium sp. M1396
GACACAACGCGGCGGTTCTGCGACCTGCAGGCGGCGTCGGGGCAGTCGCGGACGAGCCTGTCCTTGCCGTAGCCCTTGGCCCACACGCGGTTGCGGTCTATGCCGCCGGCGGCGAGGTAGTCCATCACCGCATCGGCGCGCTGCTTCGACAGCGCCGTTTCACTTGCGCCTGGATCGTCGGCGAAACCCTGCAGCTTGAGCAGCCAGCGCGGATGCTTTGCTAACCAGGCGATCTGGGTGTCAAGGGTGGCCTTGGCGACAGAATCGAGCGCGGCCGAACCTTGCGTGAAATAGGTGCGGCGGCCGACATTGAGGATAAAATCCTCCTCGCTGCCCGGCTGCACGTTCTGGAAACCGGCAATCTCGGTGTTGGTGACGTCGGGGGTGGGAGGGGCCAGCGTGTTGCTGGTCGAACAGGATGCGGCCAGCACCAGCAGGCCGGCGGCGAGCAGCCGGCGCGTGGTTTCAATCATGCGGTTCATGATGCGCCAATCATTCGACAGTGGTGGAAGCGGGCGCCTGGTCGGCGATGTGCGGTAGGACCTCCACTGCGGTGCCGATCGGGCACCGCTGGTAGAGGTCGATGATGTCTTCCGGGAACATGCGGATGCAGCCGCTGGAAGCGTCGGTGCCGATGCTCCATGGCTCCAGCGTGCCATGCAGGCGGTAGCCGATGTCGGCGCCGTCGCGGTACAGATAGAGCGCGCGCGGCCCGAGCGGATTGTTGGACGCGCCGCCTGCGACCATGGGCGGTAGGTCCGGCTTGCGCTTACGCATTTCGGGGGGCGGGACCCATTGCGGCCACAGCGCGCGGCGGTCGATCGTCGCGCGGCCGTACCATTTGAAGCCGTCCTTGCCGACGCCGACGCCGTAGCGGATGGCGGTCTTGTTTTCCATGATGAGGTAGAGGAAGTGGTGGCGGGTATCGACCACGACGGTGCCGACCGGCTCGCTGCTGAAATACTTGACGATCTGGCGATGCCATCTCTTGTCGATCTTGGCGAAGTTGGTCTTGCGATAGACAAAATTG
>NZ_JAMYLA010000151.1:0-960 GCF_040317725.1 Mesorhizobium sp. M1396
GATAGTGTCCTGAAGGTTCTGCAAAAAGTTTTGGAGAGAGAACGGCGCTTGCTCTGAGGGGCGAGCGGCCATGGCACGATGGTGACGTTGCAATCACCGATTCCCGTGGAAGGGGAAGTGCCATGACCAATCGAGAAGTTAGACTGAGCAGAGGCGAGTTGAAAGCGTTGCTGTTGTCGGATGAGGACGGCTTTCGCCAGGCATTGCAGACTGTCGTGCAGGAGGTTCTTGAAGCCGAGATGACGGAGGCGATCGGGGCCGAGAAAGGCGAGCGGACGGCGGAGCGGACGAGTTACCGGTCCGGCTATTACGAGCGCAAGCTGGTGACGCGGGTTGGGGTGCTGGAGCTTCGCGTTCCGCAGGATCGGGCCGGCCGGTTCTCGACGGAGTTGTTTGAGCGCTACCAGCGTTCGGAGAAGGCATTGGTGTCGGCACTGGTGGAGATGTACGTGCAGGGCGTCTCGACCCGCAAGGTGAAGGCGGTGACGGAGGAATTGTGCGGCCACTCCTTCTCGGCCTCGACGGTGAGCGAGGCGACGACGCGGCTGGATGAGGCGCTCAAGGCGTTCTTCACGCAGCGGCTCGAGGAAAGCTATCCGTATCTCATTTTGGACGCGCGCTACGAGCGGGCTCGCGAGGCGGGCGTGATCGCCAGCCAGGCGGTGCTGGTGGCGATCGGCGTGGATTGGGAGGGCCGGCGCCAGGTTCTGGGCGTTGAGCTGGCCAACCGGGAGAGCCATTCGAGCTGGCGCGAGTTCCTGACGGGACTCAAGACTCGCGGGCTCGCCGGCGTCGAGTTCGTCGTCTCCGACGACCATCCGGGGCTCAGGGCGGCAATCCGCGAAGTGCTGCCCGAAGCGGTCTGGCAGCGCTGCTACGTGCACTTCCTCAGAAACGCGCTCGACTACGTGCCGCGCAAGGTCGACGACGATTGCCTGATGGAGCTCAGATGGTTCTACG
>NZ_JAMYLA010000152.1:0-949 GCF_040317725.1 Mesorhizobium sp. M1396
CTCGCGGTGCTGCCGTTCCAAAACATGAGCGGCGACCCGGAGCAGGATTACTTTGCCGACGGCATCGTCGAGGACATCATCACCGCGCTCAGCCGCTTCAAGTCATTTGCGGTGATCGCCCGCAATTCGAGCTTCGTCTACAAGGGCAAGGCCGTAGACGTGCGGCAGGTGGCCAAGGAGCTCGGAGTTCGCTACGTGCTTGAAGGCAGCGTGCGACGCTCCGGTGAGCGGCTGCGCATCACCGCACAGCTCATCGAGACGATAGCCGGGGCGCATCTTTGGGCCGACAGATTCGATGGCGCGGTCGCAGACGTATTCGACGTGCAGGACCGCATTACCGAAAGCGTTATCGGCGTCATGGAACCGCAGATCCGACAGGCCGAAATCGAACGCTCCCGCAGGAAACGCCCGGAAAGCCTCGATGCCTACGATCTCTACCTGAGGGCGCTGTCGAAGACTTACAGCGCGCGGCCCGAGGACAATGCCCAGGCTTTTGCGCAAATGATGGAAGCAGTCGCGCTCGAGCCGCACTACGCCCCGTTCCTCACCGGTGCCTGCTGGGCCCTTGAATTCCGCGTTGCCATGGGCTGGCCTGCGCTGACCGGCGACGACCGGGCCGCTTGTCTCGATCTGGTGCGCCGCGCCCTTGCCGATCCGCAGGGCGATGCGACCGTACTGGCGCAATGCGGCCTGACGCTGGTCAGCATGCGAGAGTACGACCGAGGCATGCAGATCGTGGCCAATGCCGTCGAGGCGAACCCGAACAGCCAGTTCGTGCTGATGGTCGCAGGCATTGCCGAACTCCAGTGCGGGAATCTGGAGGACGCGCTCACCCATAGTCGGCGCGCGATCCTGATGAGCCCGGGAGACCCAACGGCGCCGTGGCCCATGACCACGATTGCGCATGCACACATGGCGCTCGGCAACTATGTCGAAGCGCTAAAAGCCG
>NZ_JAMYLA010000153.1:0-842 GCF_040317725.1 Mesorhizobium sp. M1396
AGCCGAGCAATGTCGCCTGAATGGTAACGATTGCACCCCGATACAGATACGGAAACGCCTCCCAGACGTAGGACCAATCCCAAAAGCTCATGCCGAGGCCTCCCGCACGAAACCGCGCGAGAGGCGGTGCTCCAGCCAGCGCACTAAGGGCCTGATGAGGGCTCGCGCCATGATGTAGTAGCCAAATAGTGCCACTGCGAAGAACAGCAGGTAGTCGCCAGTGGCATCGGCCGCCTGCTTGGCGGCGGTGGTGAACTCTGTGATGGTGATGAAAAAAACGAGCGAGGTGCCCATGAGCACACCGTTCAGCAGATTGCCCCAAGCCGGCAGCATGGCGCGGATCGCCTGGGGCAGGATGATGCGACGCATCATCGTCATCCGCTTGAAGTTGAGCGCTGTGGACGCTTCATATTGCCCCCGATCAACGGCCTGTATGGCGGCGCGGACGTACTCGGCGCCATAACCGGAGGCATTCACGCCGATACCCAAGATTGCGACAGTCCACGGCGATAGGAAAACGCCGAAGAATGGCAGGACAAAGAACCACCAGTAGAACTGGACCAGCATAGACGTACCGCGAAAGAATTCGATGTATGCGACGCCGAACCAGCGCAGCGGCCAGTGACGGGAGACCCGAATCAGGCCGACGGTCAGCCCCAGGGCGATCGCCACAATAGATCCCGCGACGGTTATAATAAGGGTGACCACGACGCCGTTGGCGAGCCCCACCACGCTGAAGCCGGCCGCGAATTCGTTCATGTCCCCCCCCCGCTGAGGCGCTCCCCGGCCATGGCCGGGGAGGTGATCAGCTGGATGGATGGCAGTTTCCGGCCTGGCTTCAA
>NZ_JAMYLA010000154.1:0-833 GCF_040317725.1 Mesorhizobium sp. M1396
TCACCTGCTCCGCCGCTAGATATCGCGGCAGGTCGGCAAGCCGCCAACTGGCAAAGCCAGGAACGACATCGGCGAGACCTGCTCGGCAGCGGCCTGTGACGGCAAGATACCGCAAGAACGCGCGCAGGCTGGTCGTCAGCTTCTCCACGGTTCCATTGCCGCAATGGCTCGCGCGGTCCAGGAAAAAGCTGCGGATAGCGGCTGGTTCCCACCGCTCTGGATCGCACCCGAGTGCCGCTATCAAGTGGGCGGCGTCGCGGGCGTAGAGCTTGATGGTGGGATCGGACGCCCCGCGATGCTTGCGCAGCCACACTTTGAAGTGAGCCACCAGGCACGGCTCGGCACGCTGCAATGCGGCAGCGGCGGACTGGCAAACGCCAATTTCGACAAGGTGCTGGCGAAAGAGCCTGGCGCCAAAAATGGTGTGGTGGTTGCGACGCCCGCCCATGGCGCGCGGACATCGACAAGTGCACAAGTGCTCGCTGAACACCGCCAGATCAATGTCGCTGGGCATTGCCTCTTGCCGAGCCACGACATGGCCGAGGTGCGCTGCCGCCCGCAAATATCGCGCGGCCGTGCCGGCACTATAGCCCTGCCGCTCGAGCGCGGCTGCGAAACCGTCAAGGTATGGTCCGCTTGGCCCGCTCCGCAAATGCCTCGGCAGCTTCGATGCCGAGAAGTAAATCTCCAACATGTTCGTCTCCGTTTCTGACCGGCCATTGGTGGCCGAGCTGATGGAGGCGCAGGACCGCGCGGTTATGGAGACAAAAAGCGCAACAATTCACCGAAAAATGCCGTTGCCGGCACGCCAACTCCCCATTACTGGATCTGCC
>NZ_JAMYLA010000155.1:0-812 GCF_040317725.1 Mesorhizobium sp. M1396
GGTTGAAGCAGTCCGCGTCTCGAAAGAGCGGGTCGAGCGACTTGAGGGTGTGATCGAGGAGTTCGTTCCGACCTGGTCACTGGCGAGACATCATGCCGAAGGCCGCCTGATCGTGCCCCCGACCATTGCAGCCTGCCGCCGTGCGCGTGGCCCGTCAAGGGCAAGTCGCTGCGCGATGGCCCGTGGCCCTTGACGACCCACCTGCGCGCGGGCGGCCAGCGCAAAGGAAGGTCGGGACGAGGAGATGGTCGCCAGCAGTCGAACGCGGAGATGAAACATGATCGCAGAGCGAGCGTGACAACGATTACCCCATAGGATTCCACCTGCCGGTGGAAAAGGGGCGTCCTTCGCGGGACGATGAATGAGGTGAGTTCGCGAGGGTTGCAGTACCGGTCGCATCACAACGATCAGGACGCTTCCGAGATTGTTCCACCTCATTCTCCTGAATCCACATCAAGGGTAGGGCCAGAGCGCCGATCCCGGAGAGAAGCAAGACCCCGCGAAAGATGCGCAACGCCGGCGAAGCGGAAGGCTCGAAAAGCGCTTGACCTCAACACGCCGAATAGAGAAGCAACCCTCGGACGCGCAGTGTAGGGCGAGCCACCTCACCGGCAGAGGCGGACATACGGTCTTACTTTATATCTCTCGAACCTCTTCCGTCATCTGCAAGGTCCGCCGATGGGAGGCGCTGTCGCGACTACCTCTTTTTACCGTTGCTCTATGTTGTCCACGGCGATTGTTTCCAAGTTTCATGAATGGCATCCACGAGGGCGGCGGCCAAATCTTCGACATCAGTGTTGCTCATCGGTGTC
>NZ_JAMYLA010000156.1:0-795 GCF_040317725.1 Mesorhizobium sp. M1396
CCGCGGGCCAAGGACCCGGAAGGCGTGGCGCTTGCTGTTTTTGCGACGCTCATCGGTGCGCTTCAAATGGCCCGCGCCGTGAAAGGGACCGAATTATCCGATCGCATCCTCGCGGCAGGCAAAGACGCGGCACGGACGCATTTGTGAGGTCCGTGTCGCCCGCTATGGGTACCAGCCCTTGGTGGCGACGCTAAGCGCGCTCTCGGCTTCATGCAGAGGGCCCCGGCTGGCTGGCAAACTGTCTACCAAGCCCCGCATCAACCCAAGCACGCGTCTGTTCCAGCACTTCATCCGAAAACGTTGGATCATCGATCGCCCGGGCAAGGATCACTGCCCCCACCATCGCCGCAAAGCTTCCGATCGCCGCGCGGCGTCCGTCTGCCGCATCCAGTTCCGGGAGCGCCTTGCCCATACGGTCGATCTGCGACCGAAGGCCTTCCGTCATGGCCGACCGAGCAGCCGGGGCCTGATGGCGGATGGCTGCGGCAAGGCTCGCCGTCGGGCAACCGCCGGCGCAGTTGTCGCGATGCCGGGGAGAAAGATAGGACCCCACATAAGCGCGAAGATCGCCCCCTACGCCTGAGTCCGCGGCGAGGACATGGGCAAGGGTCTGCGCGATCAGGTCGTCCTTCGAGTTGAAGTGACCGTAGAAGCCGCCATGGGTGAGCCCGGCGGCGTTCATCACTTCCGCCACGCTGACCGCGTCGAACCCCTTGTCGCGAAACAGCCGGCTGGCCGCATCCAGAATCCGGCGACGGTTCTCCGCCATCTGCTCTCGACTGACCTTCATTTCAA
>NZ_JAMYLA010000157.1:0-745 GCF_040317725.1 Mesorhizobium sp. M1396
CTAGGGCCTGTTGAGATTCAGGATTCCACTTTGAGCCTGATTGTGATTCAAGCTTTGAATGGCGCGATTTGTACTGACGGACGCCCAGTGGGCGAAGATGGAACCGCATTGTCTGGGCAAGCCGACGGACCCCGGACGAAGCGGAAGCGACAACCGCCGCTTCATCGAGGCGGTGCTTTGGATCGTGCGGACAGGAAGCCCTTGGCGTGATCTTCCGGCCTTTTTCGGCAACTGGAACACCGTCTTCAAGCGATACCGCGACTGGGTCAAAGCCGATGTTTTCATTCGGCTTTTCGAAGCCTGCTCGGACCATCCGGATATGGAATACGCCATGGTCGACGCCACCATCGTCAAGGTCCACCGCCACGGACAGGGCGCAAAAGGGGGACTCAAAGCCAGGCCATAGGCCGCTCCAAGGGAGGTATGACGACCAAGATTCTTGCTCTCACCGACGCGCTCGGCAATCTCGTGCGCTTCGTCCTGCTGCCCGGCCAGAGGTTCGACACGGTGGGCGTCGCCCCGCTTATCGACGGTCTCTCTTTCGATGCGCTGCTCGCCGATAAGGCCTTCGACAGCAACGCTATCATCGCTGACCTCAACGAGCGCGGCACCAAGATCGTTATCTCCCAGCATCCCCGTCGCACCGTTCCCCTTCTGGTCGACGAAGAGATGTACAAATGGCGTCATCTGATCGAAAACTTCTTCTGCAAACTCAAAGAGTTCAAACGTATCGCCATGCGCGCCG
>NZ_JAMYLA010000158.1:0-727 GCF_040317725.1 Mesorhizobium sp. M1396
TTGCCCAAGAAGGGACGTCACTCGGTTGGCGTCGCGCCACAATATGCTTCGTCGCTCGGAAAGACTGCCAATTGTCAGTCGCTGGTCTCGGTAACGTTGGCCTCGCGCGAGGTGCCGGTGATGGTGGGCCTGCGGCTCTTCCTGCCCGAGAGCTGGACCGATGATCCTGAGCGCATGGCGCGGGCCGGTGTGCCGAAGGATAGACAAACCGCTCTGACAAAGCCGGAGATTGCGATCGAGGAGATCGACCGCGTCATCGCCTCCGGTGCGCGTTTTGGCTGTGTGCTTGCCGATTCAGGGTACGGCTCCAGCGGGCCTTTCCGTCAGGCTTTGAGTGAGCGCAGTCTGCTGTGGGCGGTAGGACTATCGCGACGCCAAAACGTCTATCCGGCCGATGTTGATCTGATCTTCCCGGTCGCGACCACCGGTAGGCGCCGCCAATATCACATCCCGGACCGGTCGCCGGTCTCTGCCGAGGTAATGCTGTCTGGTGAGAAATGGCAGAAGATAAGCTGGCGGCGCGGCACTAAAGGTCGGCTGACATGCCTCTTTGCGGCTCGCCGTGTCCGCGTTGCGGATGGTCATAAGCACCGGATGCTCGACAATCGCATGCAATGCATGCCAGGCGACGAGGTCTGGCTCGTCGGCGAACGCCGGTCGACTGGCGAGCAGAAATACTATGTGTCGAACTTACCGGCCGACGCGAGCCTCAAGCTGCTCGCCGCCA
>NZ_JAMYLA010000159.1:0-714 GCF_040317725.1 Mesorhizobium sp. M1396
AGCCGGCCGCAGCCTTCGCGCTATCACAAGATCAGCCACGATCCGGCGGCGATCGAGGCGCTGTTCGTCGAGCTGTTCATGGGCGCGCACGCCGCCCCGCCCGAAGAGATCGTGCTTGATCTGGACGCCACCGACGATCCCCTGCACGGCAACCAGGAGGGGCGCTTCTTCCACGGCTACTACGGCAACTACTGCTACCTGCCGCTCTACGTCTTCTGCGGCGATCACCTGTTGTGCGCCAAGCTGCGGCCCGCCAACATCGACGCCGCCGCCGGCGCGGTTCAGGAGATCGAGCGCATCGTGCGCCAGTTGCGCCAGCGCTGGCCCAAGGTTCGCATCGTGCTGCGCGCCGATTCCGGCTTCGCTCGTGAGGAGCTGATGGCCTGGTGCGAGCAGAACGCCGTCGACTACCTGTTCGGCCTGGCCCGCAATGTTCGGTTGGCCCGCCACATCGCGGCTGAACTGGACGCGGCCAGGGTGGAAAGTGCCCTCACCAGCCGGCCGGCCCGCCGCTTCAAGGACTTCCTGTGGACCACGCGCAAGAGCTGGAGCGGCCGGCGCCGGGTCGTGGCCAAGGCCGAGTGGACGCAAGGCGAGGCCAACCCGCGCTTTGTCGTCACCTCGCTCGCCGCCGAGGCTTGGCCGGCGCAATGCCTCTACGAGGACCTCTACTGCGCCCGCGGCGAGATGGAGAACCGCATCAAGGAATGCCAG
>NZ_JAMYLA010000160.1:0-681 GCF_040317725.1 Mesorhizobium sp. M1396
CCTGCGCCACGGGATGTTTTGACCAGGCGAGGGTTGGCCGCATCAGCCTCCAGCTTTCGGCGCAAGCGCATGATTAGGACATCGATACTTCGATCGTACACCTCTTCTCCACGCACACGGCTCGCGAGCAAAAGCCGTTCTCTGGATAGCACGTTGCGGGGGTTCTCCAGAAATGCGATCAAGAGATTGAACTCACATGCGGTAAGCTTGACCTCGCCACGCTCCGCACAGATCAGTCGCCGCTGCTTCACGCTGAGCTTCCAGGCCCCAAAGCGAAATGAGCGCTGCTCTCTGGTTCGCGGACTAGAAATGCGCTGGCGTAGCGCTACTCGAATGCGGGCCAAGAATTCGCGCATCCCGAAAGGCTTGGGAATGAAATCGGTTGCGCCGAGCTCCAGTGCAACCACTTTTTCCGCCTCATCAAGCCGGTCGCCGCTGATCACTATGATAGGAACATCCGATTTTGTCGCCAGATTGCGGACGATCGCAAGTCCATCCTCCCGGCCTAGGTTAAGGTCAACAACCACGAGATCGACTGGCTCACGTGAAAGAACATAGTCAAACTGCTTGCTATCGTGGACTGCGGTTACCTTCAGGGCATGCATCGTGAGATACTCGGCGATGAGGCGCCGCATTGCGGCATCATCGTCAATGACAAGAACATGTTTCAACGGCACACCT
>NZ_JAMYLA010000161.1:0-666 GCF_040317725.1 Mesorhizobium sp. M1396
ACTCGGCGAACTGCGCCGCGTCGTTGGCATCGGCGATGGAGCCCGGACGAAGGCCGTCGCCGAGCGAGAAGGACACGTCGTAGGCGCGACAGATGTCGCAGATCTCCGCAAAATGCTCGTAGAGGAAGCTTTCCCGATGGTGGTGAAGGCACCATTTGGCCATAATCGACCCGCCGCGCGAGACGATACCCGTGACCCGGTCAACGGTCAGCGGGATATAATGCAGCCGCACGCCGGCGTGGATGGTGAAATAGTCGACGCCTTGCTCGGCCTGTTCGATCAGCGTGTCGCGGTATACCTCCCAGGTCAGATCCTCGGCAATGCCGCCAACCTTCTCGAGCGCCTGGTAGAGTGGCACCGTGCCGATCGGCACCGGTGCGTTGCGCACGATCCAGTCCCGGATGTTGTGAATGTTGCGGCCGGTCGACAGGTCCATCACCGTATCGGCGCCCCAGCGAATCGCCCAGACCATCTTTTCGACCTCCTCGGCCATCGAGGAGGTGACAGCGGAGTTACCGATATTGGCGTTGATCTTCACCAGGAAATTGCGGCCGATGATCATCGGCTCGCTCTCCGGGTGGTTGATGTTGGCGGGAATGATCGCGCGTCCGCGCGCCACCTCGTCGCGCACGAATTCCGGCGTGACGAAATCGGGAAGCGCCGCGC
>NZ_JAMYLA010000162.1:0-664 GCF_040317725.1 Mesorhizobium sp. M1396
TGGTGCTGGGGCAGGTCAAGGTGGCGGACAAAGCCAATGAGATCCTCGCCATTCCCAAGCTGCTGGACATGCTGGCCATCGAGGGGGCCATCGTGACCATCGATGCCATGGGCTGCCAGCGCACCATCGCCCAGAAGGTCCTGGACAAGAAGGCCGACTACATCTTCGCCCTCAAAGGCAATCAAGGCACGCTGCGCGATGACGTCGAACTCTTTGCCGCCGAGCAAAAAGCCACCGATTTCAAAGACACCACCGTAAGCCGTGCCAGGACAGTCGATGGCGATCACGGACGCATCGAGACCCGGGATATTACCGTCATCCACGACATTGACTGGCTTCAACAAAGCCATCAGTGGCCGGGCCTCAAGAGTGTCGTCATGGTCCAGAGCACCCGTGAAGTCGCCGGCAAGATCGAACGCGAGACGCGCTTCTACATTACCTCGCTGGTTCTCATCGCCAGCCTGATCGGCCCCCTCATCCGCGACCATTGGGCCGTCGAGAACAGCCTCCACTGGGTGCTCGACATGGTCTTCCGCGATGACGAGTGCCGCCTGCGAACCGATCACGCTCCAGCAAACTTCACCACCATAAAACACATGGCTCTCAATCTCATACGACGAGCGCCTGGAAAGGATTCCTTGCGATTGAAACGAAAAGTGGCGGC
>NZ_JAMYLA010000163.1:0-662 GCF_040317725.1 Mesorhizobium sp. M1396
CTAGCGACTTTCGGTCGGAGACTGTCGGCTTGTGATACCAGAGCCGCAGATTGCCACCCTCCCGAGCCATGCTGGGATAGAAGTTGAGCGCCGCGACGGTGTTGTGCGCCACCGCAGAAAGCTCGTAACCCTTCCCGGCACATAGGACTTGAGCGACATCGTCGTGGGGGTCCAAGGAAAATGTGCCGCTGCCTGACCAACTAAGAGCGCGACAAACATTAGCCTGGCCCTGCTCCGAACGGGCCAGCCGCAATTCAATTCCCTGGTCATGAAGCTCGCGCTTCAAAGCGTCGAATAATGCTCGGACGGGATCAACCAAATTGCCAAAAAGGGCGTCGACGTACGGTCGCGCAGTTTCCGATTCCGCGAAATAGCTGGCTGCATCCTTCCTGTAGTGGGATGCGCCGACATATTGTCCGGGGACGCCATCTTTACGCTCCCTGAGACCGGGGCTGTCAACAAAATTCGTGGTGATTTCTTCCGCTATTTCCGTATTGAAAGCTTGCTTGACATGCAGAGCGGTGATCTCACCTTTCAGGACTAAGACGATTTCCGCAGTGCTGATTGAGCCAGTTCGTTCTCTGATCGTAGGAGGTGAGATAGCAGGCGCCTGAGATGCTTGGTTAGTGCCCATTGGCTTGCTCCTTTAGTGCGTGATCTAG
>NZ_JAMYLA010000164.1:0-654 GCF_040317725.1 Mesorhizobium sp. M1396
CCCCGCCGGCGCCTGGCGCCCCCCGCGGGCGCCCCCACCCCCGCCCACACCCCCAGCGGCCGGTACCCCCCCCCCAACGGGGGGGGGGCGGCCCCCCCCCCCCCCACGACGCTGTAGGTGACCGCGTCGCCGTTCGAGGTCAATGTCGGCAAGCCGGACGTGTCGGCCGACAGGCTGAAGGTCACCGGCGCGTCGGTGCCGGACGTCACCAGTGACGCCACCGATCCGCTGGCCTCGTCCTGGTTGGGCGTGGCGTCCTCGTCGATGCCGTTGGAGGAATCGCCGTCCGCGACCTTGAGGTCGTCCTCCTGCACAATTGCCGATACCGTCGCACCCGACGCCACCGGCACGTCGTTCTCGACGTTGATGACGAAGGCTTCGGCATCTGGCGTCACCGTGTCGCCGTCGGCATCGGTTGCCACCAGCACCGACGACAGGTCGATCGCCAAGGTACCGGCATCGCCGCTGGCGGCCGCGTGGTCGAGCTGGTCCTGAAGGTCGAAGGTGTAGCCGCCGTCGGCGGCCAGCGCCAGCGTGAACACGATGCGCTCGTTGAGCCCGCCGTCATCGGCGGTGGGGGGGCGCCGCCCGCCCCCCCCCCGGGTGGTGGGCGCGGGGCCGGGGGGGGGGCATGTGGGGCCGCCGGCCGGGTGG
>NZ_JAMYLA010000165.1:0-615 GCF_040317725.1 Mesorhizobium sp. M1396
CGCAACCGGCATTGCCCGAAGTGCCAGGGACAGGCCTGTCGCGAATGGCTTGCCGCGCGACAGAACGAGCTTCTGCCGGCTGCCTACTTCCACGTCGTCTTCACGCTGCCGGCGCAGGTCGCGGCGATCGCCTTCCAGAACAAGGCAGCGCTCTACGCCATCCTGTTCAAGACTGCGGCCGAGACGCTGCGAGTGATTGCCGCCGATCCAAAACATCTCGGCGCAGAGATCGGGCACATCGCGGTGCTGCACAGCTGGGGCCAGAGCCTGCACTATCATCCCCACATCCATTGCATCGTGCCGGGCGGCGGGATCTCCCTCGATGGAAAGCGTTGGGTCGCCTGCCGGCCAGGATTCTTCCTGCCGGTGCGCGTCCTGTCGCGCCTGTTTCGCCGGCTCTTTCTGCAGGAATTGCGAGCAGCTTATGACGCGGGCAAGCTGAGCTTCTTCGGCGATCTCGCCCACCTGGCGGCGCCGGCTGCGTTTAACTGCAAGCTCGCCGAGGTTCGTCGCCTCGAATGGGTCGTCTACGCCAAGCCGCCATTCGGCGGGCCAGACCAGGTGCTGGCCTATCTCGGCCGCTATACCCACCGTGTCGCCATCGCCAACTCTCGC
>NZ_JAMYLA010000166.1:0-588 GCF_040317725.1 Mesorhizobium sp. M1396
CCCTTGTCGCGAAACAGCCGGCTGGCCGCATCCAGAATCCGGCGACGGTTCTCCGCCATCTGCTCTCGACTGACCTTCATTTCAAAATTCTCCGATAGGCCTGTTGACTTTTACATGATGGCCATCATATTTAGCCACAATCATGATGAACGTCATGAATGTAGGTTCCATCAGAGAAAAGAGCAATGCCATGACCGTCATTCCGTCAGTCCTCATCACCGGCGCATCCACCGGCATCGGAGCTTCCTATGCCGAGCGCTTCGCGCGCCGCGGACACGACCTCGTGCTGGTTGCCCGTGACGTGGCACGAATGGAGGCTCTGTCGGCGCGCCTGGTTGAGGAGACCGGCGTGGCGATCGACATCATCCAGGCTGATCTTACCCAACCTGCCGAGCTTGCAGCGGTGGAGACGCGGCTGCGCGACGACGCCCGCATCGGAATCCTCGTCAACAACGCCGGAACGGCCATCGGCGGAAGCTTCGTCGAACAGAGCACCGATGACGTGGCGCGGCTCGTTGCGCTCAACACGACCGCGCTTCTGCGGCTTGCCAGCGCCATCGCCCCGCGACTTGCGAAGGCGGGTGCAGG
>NZ_JAMYLA010000167.1:0-582 GCF_040317725.1 Mesorhizobium sp. M1396
CGGTCCAGGCCCGGCGAGTGGGCTTTGAGCAGCACGTGTCCGAGGCGCTCCGGCCGCTGTTCGATGGTCGAGCTGACGAGCCGCCAACCAAACCAGAGGAGCTTCTGCGACTGGAACAGGGGGTTTCGCGAGGTGCTTCAGCGAGGGCAGGATCATCAAGCCGCCTCGTCTTTTTTCAGCAACCCAGGGATGCCCGCTGGACGGGATGACCTCAAGGGAAGCGTGTCGGAGGCTTTCGCAAGCTCTGGGACGCCGGAGTTCGGGCCGCCGCCCCCAGTCTTGGCTGCCAGCCAACAGCAGATCCGCCCTTCGCCGGATGAGCTTGACCAGGGCAACCACCTGCCACCCGAGTGAGTCGTCCCAACAATGAACATTCACCAGCGCTGTTGTGGCCAGCGCAGACGCAGAGGGCCCTGAATACGCCGCAAGCCGTCGCCATTCAGCAGCAGCTGAGCGAAATCGGCAATTCAGGCGGCCGCGTGCATATGCAGAGAGGGGCTGATGCGATCTCCGGACCGGTAGCTCTCGCCGTAATTGATCAGGCTGGTACTGTTGGAAGGCTTGATCAGCCTCGTCACCCCA
>NZ_JAMYLA010000168.1:0-576 GCF_040317725.1 Mesorhizobium sp. M1396
GCCTACGACGTGTCCTTCTCGCTCGGCGACGGCCTTCGTCCGGGCTCCATCGCCGATGCCAACGACGCGGCGCAGTTCGCCGAGTTGGAGACGCTCGGCGAGCTGACGCAGATCGCCTGGGCGAAGGATTGCCAGGTGATGATCGAGGGCCCCGGCCACGTGCCGATGCACAAGATCAAGGCGAACATGGACAAGCAGCTCGCTGTCTGCGGCGAAGCGCCCTTCTATACGCTTGGACCGCTGACAACCGACATCGCGCCGGGCTACGACCACATCACCTCAGGCATTGGGGCCGCCATGATCGGCTGGTTCGGCACCGCCATGCTCTGTTACGTCACGCCGAAGGAGCATCTCGGTCTTCCCGATCGCAACGACGTCAAGATCGGCGTGATCACCTACAAGATCGCAGCCCACGCCGCCGACCTGGCGAAGGGCCATCCGGCGGCGAAGATCCGCGACGACGCGCTGTCGCGGGCCAGATTCGAGTTTCGCTGGGAGGACCAGTTCAACCTGTCGCTCGACCCGGAAACCGCGCGGTCCTTCCACGACCAGACCTTGCCCAAGGAAGCGCACAAG
>NZ_JAMYLA010000169.1:0-562 GCF_040317725.1 Mesorhizobium sp. M1396
GATGGCCGCCAATCAGCCGAACTAGGAGATGGATGATATGAAGCAAGAGCTGGCTTGACAATCATCGCCCCATACACGTGTAGCTCGGCGTTACGAAGCCGCTCGCGAGCGCGCCGCGGGACGCGATCTCTTGATGGCCTGCAAGCTCCTCGAAGGTGAAGTTGCCAAAGCCGACAGGCCGGAACATGGTTGAAGCTGGGCCATCGCGGTAACGCTCATCCTGCAAATGCGGGCTGCTCGAGCTGATGTCAGCAGGTCTTTGTTGAAAGCTTCATGTGACAGTTAAGTTTCGTCCCAATATGCGCAATTAGCTGCCGGAAAACCCGCCATCTCGCTATGACGTTAGGCCACGGCTAGTCACTTTGTGCCGGCTGGCATCTCTGCCGGACCCGAAGCGACTGAAAAAGGTCCATTGCCGCAGACGGTTTTGCTGCCCTGCCGAGCACGATTATCAGCAGGATGACTGATCGTGAAATGGCCCGTCCGGTCGTCTTCCAAAATAGCGTCAGAGATCTTCTCCGCCACCATGATCGTTGGAATGTTTGTGTTGGCACGGGGGCAG